>JBGPXN010000133.1:0-12649 GCA_041492755.1 Methylomirabilia bacterium
CAACTCGGGATGCGGCCACTGATGGCCGATTGCCACCTCGGCCTCGGCATCCTCTACCGAAAGACGACCCAGGCGCGGGCGCGCAGGGAGATCGAGATCGCCATCGACGAGTACCGCGCCATGGGCTCGACGGCGTGGCTGAACGGCGCCGAGATCGCCCTGCAGACGCTCGACCAGGCCTCCACTCGCGAGTCATAGCAGCAGTGCGCGTTTCACTTACCGGAGGCGGCGCCACGCCGGGCAATGAAATCGAGGGTGGCCTGGGCGCACCGCTCGGCGTCGCTCGCCGCGACGTGGTAGGAGTTGCCGGGGATCACCAGCAGCTCGGAATTCCAGATCGTCTGCTGCCACGCGCGAGTTTCCTCCACCGACGCGAGACCGCTTTCCTCGGTGGTAATCACGAGCGTGGGGCAGGCGATCTTCGGCACATCGGCCCGGATGTCCGAGTAATTGATGGCGGCATTGAAGCCGACGAGCGTCGACACCGGCGCCCGGCCCATGAATGTGATCCACCAGTCGACCCCTTCGGCGGGAAACCGGTCGCCGAGCCGGCCCGCCATGGTGCGCCTCGCCCAATGCTCGACGCCATGCGTCTCGAACTCCTGGGTCAACGCGGGGATGCGCTCGGCGCCCTTGCGGAGCGGCGGCGGCGAGCCGACCACGGTGAGCGTCATCACCCGCTCGGGGCGGCGCGCGGCAAACGCCCGCGCGATGACCCCACCGATCTTCGCGCCGACCAGATGGAAGCGTTGAACACCGAGCGCGTCCATGAGGCGGGCATAGTCGTCGATGATGACGTCGAGCGTCCACGCAAAATCGCGCGGCATCGGCGTCGACGCGCCATAGCCGCGCATATCCGGCCGCACGACCCGGAACCACCGCGCCAGCAGCGGCACCCACGCATACCAGGCCAGGCTGCTTTCGGCATTGCCGTGCAACAGGAGGATGGTGTCGGGCTCCGACCACGGCTCGGTGAAGTCGTCGACCAGATAGTGCAGGTGCAGGTCGGGAGACGCCTCGAACGTCGGCATCAAGATCCTCCAGTCGTTGGGACATCGCCGGTCGCGCGATCGGCCAATCAGGGTAAGCCGTTCGCCGCGAGTTGTCAGTGGCTGAGCGGCGGGCCGGAGGGGCCGCGGGCCTGGCGCGGCTGATCGGCGTTGACTACCGTCCGCCTCGGAACGTAGTCTCGCGTCACCGTCCCGACGCGCGCGCTCGTGGAGCCCACATGAGGTGTTCCCGCTGCCAGGCCGAGAATCGTGAAGGCCTCCGATTCTGCGAGGACTGCGGCGCTCGTCTGGCCGTCACGTGCGCCTCGTGCGGAGCCGAGGTCACGGCCGGCAAGCGGTTCTGCGGATCGTGCGGGGCGTCGGTCACGGGCGCGCAATTGCACGCGCGATTCGGGTCTCCCGACTCGTACACGCCGAGGCATCTCGCCGAGAAGATCCTCACCTCGAAGAGCGCGCTGGAGGGCGAGCGCAAAGAGGTCACGGTGCTGTTCGTCGACGTGTCGGGCTTCACCTCGCTGTCCGAGAAGCTCGACCCCGAGGACGTGCATCGGCTCATGACCCGCGCGTTCGACCTCATGCTCGGCGAGGTCCACCGCTACGAGGGCACCGTCAACCAATTCCTCGGCGACGGCATCATGGCTCTGTTCGGCGCGCCGCTTGCCCACGAGGATCACGCGCAGCGGGCCCTCCATGCCGCGCTCGGCATCCGGAAGGCCCTCGTAGACTATCAGGACGAGCTCCGCGCGCGCGGGGTCGTCTTCCGCGCGCGACTGGGACTCAATACCGGCCTGGTCGTCGTCGGAAGCATTGGCAGCAATCTCCGGATGGACTACACCGCGGTCGGGGACACCACGAACGTCGCGGCCCGGCTCCAGCAGATGGCGCCGCCCGGGGCGATCTGGGTCGGCGAGACGACGCATCGGATTGCCCGGGAGTCGTTCGAATGGCAGCTGATCGAACCGGTGCTCGTGAAGGGCAAGGCCGAGCCGGTGCACGTGTACGAAGTGCGCGGGCCATGGACGGTGCGTAGTCGGTTCGACGTCATCGAGCAGCGGGGGTTGACCCGGTTCGTCGGGCGCGACGCCGACTTGCGGCAGCTCATCGCGGCGTTGGCGAACGCGAAGAACGGGCGGGGCCAGGTGGTGTCGGTGATCGGCCCGGCGGGCATCGGGAAGCTGCCATCTACGGGCATTGTGGGATGAAGTTTCACGTTGGATGCGCTCACCGTCTGCTCGGCGAAATAGCCCTGACCATCAACCCGGCCCAGGAGGAAGAACCACTGGCGGCGGCCCACTTCGAGGACAGCATCGCCGTACTCGAAGAGATCAACGCCGAGAACGAGCTGGCGTTGGCCTTCGCCGGCTATGGGCGGCTGCACCGCCAGCAGGGCAACGTCGCGCAGGCTCGCGATTATTTGACGCGCGCTCTCGAGATCTTCGACCGCCTCGGCACCTTGATCGAGCCGGACAGGGTCCGCCGTGAATCGGCTGAATTGGCGAATGGGTAGCGCTGTCGTCCGTCTCCAACGGGATGTGAACAACACGCCGGCGCCCCCGGGCGAATAGAAATGGCTGAGCGCAAGACCTACGATTACGTCATCGTCGGCGCCGGATCGGCGGGCTGCGTGCTCGCTCATCGGCTCAGCGCCGATCCGTCGGCCCGCGTGCTGCTCCTGGAGGCCGGCGGGCGCGACACCCATCCCCTGATCCATGTCCCGATCGGGCTCGGCAAGATCTGGGAGCATCGGATGTTCGACTGGGGCTACGACACGGAGCCCGAGCCCCGGCTGGACGATCGCCGGATCGAGGCCATGCGCGGCAAGGTGCTCGGCGGCAGCTCCTCGATCAACGTGATGGCCTACGTGCGCGGCCACCGCGGCGACTACGACCGGTGGGCACAGAGCGGCTGCCATGGCTGGTCGTATGCCGAAGCCCTCCCCTACTTCAAGCGGTGCGAGAGCTGGGAGAAGGGCGAGGACACCTGGCGCGGCGGCCACGGGCCGCTGGGCGTCATCGATACGCGCAATCAAGACCCCTTGTTCGACGCCTGGCTCGATGCGGCGCAAGAGGCCGACTGGCCGTTCACCGAGGACTACAACGGCAAGGAACAGGAGGGCTTCGGTCGCAGTCAATGGACCATCCGGAACGGCCGCCGCTGCAGCGCCGCCACGGCCTTTCTGCGACCGGCCATGCGGCGGCCCAACCTCACGGTCGAGACGAACGCGCTCGCGACCCGGGTGATCCTCGAGGGGACGCGCGCGACGGGCGTCGAGTACGCCCGGAACGGCCGCCTCCATCAGGCCTCGGCCACCCGCGAGGTGCTGCTCGCCGGCGGCGTGTTCAACACGCCGCAGTTGCTCATGCTGTCGGGCATCGGTGAGGCGGAGCATCTCCGCGACGTCGGCATCGAGCCCAAGGTGAATCTGCCCGGCGTGGGCAAGAACCTTCAAGATCACCTCTCCGTCGACGTGCACCATGCCCGGCGGGACCGCGGCCCCTTCCACGCCGAGATGCGTCTCGATCGCACGGCCGTCAACATGGTGCGCGCCTACGTGTTCGGGACGGGACCGGGAACCGTGCTACCGAGCGGTCTGCACGCCTTCCTCAAGACGCGGCGCGAGCTCGCGGTGCCCAACATTCAGTTCCTGTTCCGCGGTGCGCCAGCCCGCGCGCATCCGTGGTTCCCGGGCATCACGCCGGCGTACGAGGACAGCTTCGGGCTCCGACCGGTGATGCTGCACCCCGAGAGCCGGGGCGTCGTGCGGCTGCGCTCGGCGGACCCAGCCGCTCCGGTGCGCATCGTGCAGAACTTCCTGGCCACCGAGCACGACGTCCACACGATCCGCGAGGGCGTGAAGCTCGCACGCGACCTCGCAAGGCGGAAAGGGCTCGACCCGTTTCGAGGCCGAGAGACGGCGCCCGGGCCCGACTGTCGGACCGACGCCGAGATCGACGCGTTCGTGCGCCGCACCGCGATCACGGCCCATCATCCATGCGCCACCTGCGCGATGGGAACCGGAGAGGACGCGGTGCTGGATCCGGTGCTGCGCGTGCGCGGCGTCGAGGGACTCCGCGTCGCCGACGCCTCGGCCATGCCGGATCTGGTCTCGGGCAACATCAACGCCTGCGTGCTGATGATCGCGGAGAAGGCGGCCGACCTGGTGCTCGGCAAGCCGCCGCTGCCCGCGGTCGCGACCGCGCATGCAGACGCGACCCCAACCTGACTCGCCGCCATGGACCAGCGAATTGCCACACCGTTCTGAGAATCTTCGGCTATAGCTAGTACTGGCGGAACGTGAGGTTGAACCGCCCGGTGAGACCGAGCTCCGGGGGTGCGGTGCCAGGCACGATGCGCGTAACGCCGTGATATCGGAGCCGCGCGGGTCCACCGAACACGAACGCGTCACCCGATTCCAGCAGCAAGGGGTCAGCGGGCTCTCGTCGCCGTACCCCGCCGAAGAGGAATCGCGCTGTGTCGCCGAGCGAGACCGACACGACCGGACAACCTGCGGCAATCGACCGCGCCCTCTCGTCCCTGTCCTGGTGCAGCCCCATCCGTCCTTCGCCGTCGTAGTAATTGAGGATGCACAGGTCCGCGTCGAGGGTCATGCCGACTGATGCGGCGATCTCGTTCGCGAGCGCCTTCAAGTTCTCGGGCAGCGGCGGCACCGGTAGACCGTCGAAGTCGGTTCGCGTGGGCTCGTACTGGTAGGTCTTCCCGTTCCAGTGGCGCCCCAGACAGAGCATGCGGACGTGCATCCTGCCGCCGCCGCGGACGACGGGTACGTAGGCGGGGACAGCGCCATCGACGAGCGCATGACATTGCTCGACGAGCGCACACTGCGCGTCGACGGTCAGGTAACGCTGCAGGTGGAATGCTCCCGGCTCGATCTCCACATCCGTACGCTACCATTGTCGCCGTGCTCCGCGACGCGATGTTCAAAGGAGGCCCGTCATGAAAAGGATCAATCCAGTCGTCGTCGGCCCGCGGAAGGGTCATGTCGAGGCTTGGCTTGCGGGGACTTTGAACCGCGTTGGTCGTTCGGGGTGAGGGAGCTTCCATAAGATGAGCCCCGCCACGCAGTAGGAAATCACGAAAGGGATCATCGCATACGTGTAGCTCTGCGTCTGGTCGTAGATCCAGCCGGTGAACACCGCGGCGGGCATCGAGGCAACGCTCTGGAGCGCGGCGATCCAGCCGCGGATCGTGGCGAAATGCGTGCGACCGAAGAAGTCGCCGACCAACGCCCACGTCACGGAGTTGATGCCATCACCACACGAAAACAAGATGGCGAAGGCGACCAGAGGCCACAGCGCACCATCGCTGTACGTCAGCACGACGAGACCCAGGGCACCCAGAAGCACACCCACGGTGCCAATCTTCTGTTTCGACTGCCGGTCACCGAGCCATCCCGTCAGCGGTCGCACGATGACGGTACTGAACGCCGTCAGCCCCACGAAGAACGCCGCCGTTGGCTGGTCCAGCCCCTTCCAGACCAGTAGCGGCACGAGGTGGACGGTGACTCCGCTGTAGGGAACATTGCGCAGGCCGTGGAAGGTGGCGAGGAGCCAGAAGGCCGGCGTCCGCAACGCCTCCCTGGCCGTGAACTCGTGCGTGTCGCCCGGCGGGTGCCCACGCTCGCGCCCATCCGCCGATGGGTCGCGCGAAGCCCTGCGCTCGCCGTCTGGCAGCAACCCCATGCTCTCCGGAGAGCGACGAATGAACAGGACCAGGGGAAGGAGCATGAGCACACCGACACCGGAGAGGAGCGCGGCAGCGTGCCAGCCGAGCGTCAAGACGGCGAGCGCCACCAGCGGAAAGATCAGCACCCCACCGATGGCCTGTCCGGTCTGGACGATGGCCATGGCGAGTCCCCGCTTCCTGCGAAACCAGTGGTTGACCGCGGCCAGGGTGGCGTGGTTGAAGCCGATTTGAAAGCCCGTGGTCACGGGGCCGATGAACACCAGGACGAAGAAGAGATAGCTCTGGGTGAAGGACAGCAGCACGAACCCCAGCCCGGCGAGCATCGTCCCGAGGACCAGCATGATCCGGACATCGAACCGGTCGATGAGATATCCCACCAGCGGCCCTTCCACCGCCGACTGCAGCTTGGCGAGCGAGAAGGGCAAGGAGGTCGCGACCCGACTGAGGTGCAGCTCCTTGAGAACCGGGAGAAAGTACAGAGTGAATCCCGTGTTGTATGTGCCGCCCTTCACGGCATCGAGGACGCAGCCGATGATCACGATCCACCAGCCATAGAACAGGCGTCCGGGGCTTTCCGATCGCCGTCGCTTCATGACCGCCTCTCGCCGAATCCTCCTGTCACGCGGTGCCGCACGTTACGCGCTGCCCCGACTGCGCGGACCTGACGATCGCCTCGAGCACCGCGACCCCGTGCACCGCGTCGTCCGGCGGGCACGCGTACGGCGCGCGCCCTTCGATCGCATCGGCGAATCCTTCCAGCTCGGCGCGCTCGCTGCTTGCTTGCGGATAGTCGATCACCGTCGGTTGCGCGTTGACCATGCACGTCGTCAGCGACCACGTGTGCAGATGCGGGATCGAGCCGACCGTGGCCCAGCCCTTCGAGCCGAATATCTGCATGCGCCAGCCCTCGGCCGTCGCGATGACCGTCCCGAGATATCCGCTCGCGCCGCTCGTGAACTTGAACAGCATCGACGTCGTGTCGTCGAGGCCGTAGTCCAGGGTGAGCCGAGCGCTCTGGGCGAACACCGACTCGATCCGGCCGGCGAGATAGAGCATCGCGTCGACAACGTGCACGCCGCGTCCGGTCATGCCACCGGCGGGCCCTTCCTCCGTTTGTTGACGCCAGTGCTCCTTCGGAAAGCGATACACGCTCGGCCCGTTGAAGTTGCCCTCGATGTGGAGCACCCGACCGAGCCGGCCATCCTGCAGCATCCGCTTGATCTCTTGAAGCCCCGGCTGGTACCGCCAGTTGAATCCCACCGCGAGCACGCGCCTGGCGTCCGCGCACGCCTTCGCCGCGGCTTCGGCGCTGGCTCTCGTCAGCGCGAAGGGCTTGTCGGTGAAGACGTGCTTGCCGGCGCGCGCGGCCTCGATGACCTGCTCGGCATGCTGCGTGTGCGGTGTCGCGAGCACGACCGCGTCGATACCCGGGTCGGCGAGCACCTTCGCGTAGTCGTTCACGAGGGCGAGGCCGTACCGCGCGGCGAAGGACGCCGCGCGCTCCGGCGTGCGCGCGACACCTGTCGTGAAGCGGATCTTGTCGGTCTTGTCTTGCGTGCATTCCACGAGGTTCTGTCCCCAGCGGCCGACACCAACGATGGCAGCTCTGATGGTCATGGCGCCGAGGATACCCGGCCTGGCGCGCCCGCGCTGCATCCGTTATCCCCCGCCGCTGGTGCTTCGGCGGAGCCCGCTCGCATCTCCTGCCCATGCTAGACTCAGCGCCTCTCACCCGACCGGCAGCGGAGGCTCGCGATGTGGAAACAGCTTCTGCTCATGGCAGCTCTTGCTGTGCTGCTGCTCTCCGCGACGGCACCGGCGCTGGAGCCGCCGACCTTCAGCGACGAGGTCGTACGGATTCTCCAGACACGCTGTCAGACCTGTCACCGTCCCGGAGAGCACGCGCCGTTTGCGCTGCTCACCTATCGCGATGCATACGAAAAACGGGACGACATTCGAGACGCCGTCAAGGGGCGCGTGATGCCCCCGTGGAAACCCGTGCCCGGCTTCGGTGATTTCGTCGAGCCGCGCCGACTCTCCGACCCCGAGCTCACGACGCTGGTGCGCTGGATCGAGGCGGGCGCACCGGAGGGAGACCCCGCGAAGCTTCCGCCACCGCTCGTATTCCCGGAAGGATGGAAGCTGGGACCTCCCGACTACGTCCTCGAGATGGCCGAGACGTACACGGTGCCCGCGCGCGCCAGCGACGTCTATCGCTGCTTCGTGATCCCCACGAATTTCTCCGAGGATCGCTGGGTCACGAAAGTCGAGTACGCGCCGGGCGACCGCAAGCTCGTCCATCACATCCTCTCGTACATCGACACGACGTCCGCGGCGGAGGCTCTCGATCGCGGCGATCCCGGTCCCGGCTACACGTGCTTCGGCGGGCCTGGATTCACGCCGGCCGGCGGGCTCAGCGGCTGGGCGCCAGGCATCCAGCCGCGTGTGATGGCGGACGGCGTCGGCATGCTGCTCCCGAAAGGCGCGAAGGTCGTGGTGCAGATGCACTACAACAACGGCGCACCCGAGAGCCGCACCGATCGGACGCGCGTCGCGCTGCACTTCGCGAAGAGCCCGATCGAGAAGCGGCAGCGCGGCATTGCGGTCCTGAACCGCGCGTTCACGATCCCGCCCGGCGAGCGTCGCTACGAAGTGCGCGCGTCATTGACGGTGCCGTTCGGCCGGGACCTCCACGCCAACACGATTGCGCCGCACATGCACCTGCTCGGGCGCGAGATGAAGGTGACCGCGACGTATCCCGACGGCACGATCCGTCCACTCATCCACATCGACGACTGGGACTTCAACTGGCAGGGAAATTACACGTTCACGCAGTCGATTCCCCTGCCGAGCGGCACGCGGATCGACATGGTCGCGGTGTTCGACAACTCCGCCGAGAACGTCCGTCAGCCGAGCCGTCCTCCGCGGCCGGTGAGCTGGGGCGAAGGGACGACCGATGAGATGGCGATCGTCTTCCTCGGGGTGACGGTCGACGGCGAGCACATCGGTTGGCGACCCCGGTGAGGGTCACGCCACCGCAGAGCGCTGCCCCGTCGCGCCGTACGGCCCTGATCGTTGGTGTGCTGGCGCTGATCGTCGCGGGTTGCCGGCTCGCCGCCGGCCCCGCCATCCCCGGCGTCGCCACGGGAGAGACGGTCCGCGCCGTGGTCGCGGGCCCGACCATTCCCGGCGCGTCGCCCGAATCACGGGCTGCCCTCGCTCGCGGCGAGTGGCCGGCCTACGCGGGCACGGACGCGAGCGCGAAGTACTCGCCCCTCGACCAGATCGATCGGCAGAACGTCGGGGCGCTGCGCATCGCCTGGCGCTGGAGCTCCCCGGATCGGGCGCTTCGAGACGCGGACCCGAGCATCGATCCCAGCTTTCGCAACGAGTCGACGCCGGTGATGCTGAACGGCGTGCTCTACACGACGACCTCGCTGTCGCAGGTCGCGGCCATCGACGCCGCGACGGGGCAGACAAAATGGGTCTTCGACCCCGGCGTGCACAAGTACGGAATGCCCGCGAACAACGGCTGGCTGCACCGCGGCGTCGCGCACTGGCGCGATGGCGACGACGAGCGCGTCAGCATGCTGACCGCGCACGCGTTCATGATCGCGCTCGACGCGAAGACCGGGCGGCCCGTCCCCAGCTTCGGCGAGGCGGGCTGGGTGGACCTGAGCCAGGACCTCGGGCGACCGGTCTATGACCGGTCGCTCTACAGCAACACGTCGCCGCCGGTGATCGTGCGCGACATGATCGTCGGCGGCTCGTCGGTCACGGACTTCCCGCTGCAGCGCGACATGCCGCCCGGCGACGTTCGCGGGTTCGACGTGCGCACGGGCAAGAAGGTCTGGACGTTTCGCGCGGTCCCGCAGCGGGGCGAATGCCGATGAAGAGCTCGGCTACGTGTACCTGCCGTTCAGCACGCCGGCCAACGATTACTACGGCGGTCACCGCCACGGCGACAACCTGTTCGGCGAATCGCTCGTGTGTCTCGACGCGCGCACCGGCCATCGGATCTGGCACTACCAGTTCGTGCGCCACGGCCTCTGGGACTACGATCTTCCGGCGGCGCCGAACCTGATCGACGTCGCCGTGAACGGCCGGCGCGTGAAGGCCGTCGCGCAGGCGACGAAGCAGGGATTCGTGTTCGTGTTCGATCGCGTGACGGGCCAGCCGATCTGGCCCATCGAGGATCGACCGGTGCCGCAGTCGACGGTGCCCGGCGAGAAGAGCGCCTCGACGCAGCCATTCCCCACCAAACCGGCGCCGATCGACATCCAGGGCGTCCGCGAGGAAGATCTGATCGATCTCACGCCCGAGCTGCGCCGGCAGGCGATCGGGATCATCCGCGACTACGACCATGGCCCGCTGTACACACCGCCGAGCGAGCGGGGCGTGATCGCGATGCCCGGAGTGGCGGGCGGCGCGAGCTGGTCCGGCGGCGCGTGGGATCCGGAGACGGGAATCTACTACGTCACCACCGTCCGTCTCCCGTTCGTCCTGGAACTCTTCAAGCCGCCGGCGTTCCTCAGCGGCGACCGGTATGCCGGCCGGCCCACCTACCTGTCCGGTCCGCAGTCACTTCCGCTGTTCAAGCCGCCGTGGGGCAGCATGGTCGCGATCGACATGAGCACCGGCGCTCATCTCTGGCGCGTACCGATCGGATCGGGCAACACCCATCCGGCCATCAGGCGGCTCAACATCACCGAACGGCTCGGCCGGCCGTTCCGCAGCTTCGTGATCGTCACGAAGTCGCTCTTGCTGACCGTGCAGGCCGGCTATCAGAGCAACCAGCGGCCGTCACCGAACGCGCCGGGCCGCCGGCTCTTCGACCTGAACAACCTCGAGCCGGTGCTCGCGGCGTTCGACAAGGCGACGGGCGCGCTGATCGCGGAAATTGCGCTGCCGGCAAACGCGAGCGGCTCGCCGATCACCTACATGGCCGGCGGCAAGCAGTACGTGGCGTTCCCGGTGGGAGGGTCGAACATCCCCGAAGAGCTGATCGCGCTCACGCTGCCGTGAGCGCGGATGTCGTCGGGCGTCTCGATCGTACGGCCTCGCCCCAGGGAGGACCCGGTCGAGGTGTATCCGAACTGCGACATTGACCCGGTGCCGACGGGCTCATAGAGTGCTTCCCGTGGACGACGAGACTCGCGCGGCGTTCGACTCTCTCAGGCAACATCTGGACGGCCGGTTCGGAGAGATGGACGGCCGGTTCGCGCAGATGGACGGCCGGTTCGCGCAGATGGACGGCCGGTTTGAGCAGGTGGACGGCCGGTTCGAGCAGGTGGACGGCCGGTTCGCGCAGGTGGACGCCCGGTTCGAGCAGGTGGACGCCCGGTTCGAGCAGGTGGACGCCCGGTTCGCGCAGGTGGACGCCCGGTTCGCGCAGGTGGACAGCCGGTTCGAGCAGGTGGATGGCCGGTTCGAGCAGGTGGACGGCCGGTTCGAGCAGGTGGACGGCCGGTTGGCGCAGATCGAGGACCGGCTCAGCACGATCGACCAGAAAATCGATGCTCAGGGCGTCATGTTGCGCACGGAGATCCTGAGCGTTGCGCAGATGGTCGCCGCCAACACGGAGTCCATCGCGCTCCTGCGACGCGACGTCGACGACCTCCGCACGCGCCGTTAGCCCCTGCTTGGATTTCAAACGTCCCTCTGTAGAGCAGCCGGCGCGACGTCGGCTATGTCAGCGATGGTCGCCACGCCCGCTTGGCCATCGCGTCGACGTCGCTGATGACCTCCACCACCGCCGGCGAGTTGGACGCGAGCGCTTTCTCCAGCGCGGGCCGGATGTCGTCGGGCCGCTCCACCCGGATGCCGACGCAGCCTATGGCCTCGGCCACTTTGGCGAAATTCACCTCGTGGCTGAAGTGCCACATCTCGGTCGCCCGGCCGCGCTGCTGGCCGCCGTAGGCGGCGTCGAAGAGGTGCTTCTCCTGGTTCAGCGCGTAGTTGTTGTTGACCAGCATGATCGCGTTGATGTTGAAGCGCGCGGCGGTCTCCAGCTCGGCGAGGTGGTAGTAGAAGCCGCCATCACCGCAGAAGCCGATCACCGGCCGGTCGGGCAGCGCGCACTTGGCGCCGAGGGTGGCGGGGAAGGCCCAGCCCAGCGAGCCGGCGCAGCGGAGGAACCGCTGGCCGGGCTGCGTCAGCCGGATCATCTGGCCGGTCCACATGCCGGAGTGGCCGGTGTCCGATACCACGACGCCGCCCTCGGGCAACCAGTCCGAGATCTCCTTGCAGATCCGCTCGGGGCGGATGGGGACGGCGGCGGAGTTGCGCAACTGATCTGATTCTTCCCGGTACTCGCGGACCATGCTCTGCGCCCGGGTGAGCCACTCGCGTCGTGGCCGCGCCGCCCCCACGCTGGCGATAAGCTTCCGCAGCGTCACCTTCGCATCGCCCAGCAGCGCCGCCTGCAGCGGATAGCTGCGCCCGAGCTCCTCGGGATCGATGTCGAGCTGGATCGCGGCGATGCCCGGCTTCGGAACCTGCCAGTTGGTCGTGAGCTGTCCGCCCGCGTGACTGCCGATGAAGAACACGAGGTCGGCCTCGGCGACGATCCGGTTGGCGCACCAGCGGGAGTAGGTTCCCGGCACGCCGACGTTCAACGGATGGTCGTCGGGCAGCGCGGCCTTGGCGTTCAGCGATGTCGCGACGGGAATCTGGAGCAGCTCGGCGAGCTGCGCCAGCTCGGCCTCGGCGCCCGACCAGATCACGCCGCCGCCGGCGATGATGACGGGTCGCTCGGCCTGCACCAGCACGTGCACGGCGGCCCGCACCGCGTCGGGCTCAGGCTCGGGCCGGAAGGCCGGGACCTGCATGAAGCGCTCCTCCCAGAAGGGAATCAGGTCGGCCTCGGTCTCGAGGACCTGCGCGTGGGTACCCGACATCTCCAGGTGCACCGGGCCGGGCGCGGCGCTGGTCGC
>JBGPXN010000256.1:0-4872 GCA_041492755.1 Methylomirabilia bacterium
ACCGGACCGTACCGGACGGCGTTCGCGATGTCGTGGACGGTCGCCAACAACCCGCTGCTCCTCGACCTCTATCGCCGCCACGGGCGCGACTGGAACTTCCTGGGTGTGATCGTCCTGCGCACGGAGTGGACCACCCAGCACGAGAAGCAGCTCATGGCGAATCAGACGGCCAAGCTCGCGCACCTGCTCGGCGCGCAGGGGGCGCTCGTCACGTGGGATGCGGGCGGCAACGAGTTCATCGAGGTCGTCCGCACCATCCAGGCCTGCGAGCGGCTCGGGATCAAGACCGTCTTTTTGACCAGCGAGGACGATGCCACCGACGGCGCGCCGACCATGCTCGAGCCGCTGCCCGAGGCCGACGCCATCGTCAGCACGAGCTTCTTCAAGAACCGGACGCTGGCCGTCCCGCCCGCGCCCGCCGTCGCGCGGGTGATCGGACTTGCCACCAAGTCGATCAACGACGACCGGCGCACCGACACCGGCGTGGGTGATCGGATCGTGCCCACGGCCGGCCCGCTGCCGCCGCCCTGGCGGTACGACGACCACTATGGATTCGGGACGCTGTCGTGCATCGAGTAGCGAGCCGGATGGAGAGCGCGCTCACCGGGCGGGTCCGTTGAGAACAACGTCACGGCTCGTTGGACTGATCGTCCTCGCCCTCGGCCCTCTCGTCACGCCGTACGTCGCCGGGGGGCAGACACCCGGGAACGTCCATCGCGTGGGGATCATCCACTTCAGCGGCCACCACCACGTGGTGGTCGACGGACTGCGGCAAGGGCTCCGGGAGCTGGGGCTCGAAGAGGGCAAACACATCGTCCTGGACATCCGGGAGATAAAGGGCGATCTGAAGGCGGTCGAGGAGGCGGCGAGGGATCTCGAGCGAAAGAAAGTCGATCTCATCTACACCGTCACCACGTCCGTCACGATGGCGGCGAAGCGGGCGACCGCGCAGACCCCCATCGTGTTCTTCGCCGGGACCGATCCGGTCAGGGCCGGGCTGGTGGAGGGCTTCGCGAAGCCGGGCGGGCGGCTGACAGGCGTCCACGGCCTCTCGCGCGACCTGACGGCAAAGCGCCTGGAGGTCCTGAAGGAGATGATCCCGAAGCTCGGTCGAGTGGTGACCTTCTACAACCCCGGCGACGCGGCGGCGCCGGAGAACGCCCGGCTGGGCCGCGAGGCCGCGCGGCTGTTGGGCGTGCAGTTCGTCGAGCGACACGTGGGCTCTGTCGAGGAGTTCCGCCTGGGTCTGCAGGGGCTCCGGCCACGGGAAGTGGACGCCTACTTCCACACCCCGGACGCGATGGTGACGAGCCAGGCGCTGCTGATCATCGACGCCGCAAGGATCAAGAGGTTGCCGACGATGTTCCATGAGGTCAGCCTGGTCGCCAACGGGGCCCTTGCCAGCTACGGTCACAACTACCTCGAGATCGGCCGCATGTCGGCGAAGCATGTCCAGCGGATCCTGGCTGGTACCCCCCCGAAGGACCTCCCGGTCGAGAACTACGACAAGATCGAACTCGCCGTAAATCTCCGCACCGCCCGGGAGCTCGGGCTCACGATCCCGGTGTCTATCCGCATCCGGGCGGACAAGGTGATCGAGTGACGCGTCCCGTTATCTCCGCCGCGCGTGTGTTCATGGCGCACGCGCCGGGGCTGGTGCGCTACGGCTCGAAGCCGGCGCGCGACATCGCGCGCAATCCCGCCGTCGCCGGCTCGATCGCGGCGGCGCTGCGCTCGTGGGAGGCGGCGCGCGACTACCCACCGAACCAGGTGTTCCTCGGCGCGCTCCCGCCCGACGCGCTCCACGACCTGCCGCGCCCGTGGTTCCGCGCGGCCCACGTCGGCCGGCGCCGCGGCGCTCACGGCGAGCTCATGCCGGAGTCCGAGTTTATCGCGTTGCTCCGGATGTCCGATGCCGCGGACCTGGTCAGCCTCGACGCCGGGTTCGTCGATGAGATCCGGCCCGCGCTCGCCGCTCACCCGCTCATGGGCACCACGGACCTGGCCCGGCTCGGCGCCGGTCTCGGCGAGGCCGAGATCGCGACGCGGTTGAAGGGCGCCTTGCCGGCGCTCCCGCTGCCCCTGGCCGACGGCCGACAGATCGGATGTATCGTCGCCGGCCACGAGGAGGACGTCACGCTGGCGGCGGACGTGCTCCTCGAGAATCTCGCGGCGAAGGCGACGGCGCTGATGGCGCTGCGTACGCTCCTCGCCGACGCCGCGGTCGATCCGCTCTCGATCGAGTACGTCATGAACGGCGGGGAGGAGGCGGTGGGCGACCGCTACCAGCGCGGCGGCGGCAACCTGGCCAAGGCGGTGGCCGCCGAGGCCGGGTGCGCGCGCGCCACCGGCGTCGACGTCAAGGGCTTCTGCTGCGGGCCGGTCCACGCCGCCGTGCTCGCCGGCGCGCTCGTGAGCGCTGGCGTCTTCCGCCGGGTGGCAGTGGTCGCGGGCGGCTCGCTGGCCAAGCTCGGCATGAAGTACCAGGGACATCTGCGCGCGGGCGAGCCCATCCTGGAGGACGTGCTGGCCGGCGTCGCGTTCCTGGTGGAGGCGGACGACGGCCGCGCGCCCCTGCTCCGGCTCGACGCCGTGGGCCGGCACACCGTCGACGCGGGCTCGTCGCAGAAGGCAATCTTCGAGCGCCTGGTGGCCGAGCCCCTGCGCGCGCTGAATCTGCGATTCACGGACGTCGATCGCTACGCGACCGAGCTGCACAACCCCGAGCTGACCGAGCCCTCGGGGACGGGCGACGTCCCGCGACTCAACTACCGGATCATCGCCGGGCTGGCCGCCCTCAGCGGCGACATCGCGCGTGGGGACGTCGACGCGTTCGTGCGCACGCGCGGACTGCCGGGCTTCTCGCCGACGCAGGGGCACATCGCCTCCGCCCTGCCGTTCCTCGCGCACGCGGTGGACGGACTGCGCGCGGGCACGCTCGGCCGGGTGATGTTCCTCGCCAAGGGCAGTCTGTTCCTGGGTCGGATGACGCAGCTCGCCGACGGCATGTCGTTCGTCCTGGAACGGAATCCAGGTCAGACCTGATCACGAGGAGGAAGCCGTGCTCTTGAAAGGCAAGAAGGTCATCGCGCTGGGGGAACGAGACGGTGTGCAGGGGCCCGCGATCGCGGCCTGCGCGGAGAGCGCGGGGGCCGAGGTGATCCTCGAGAAGACCTACTGCTTCGTCTGAACGGCCGCGGGCGCGCTTGACCTGGAAGGTCAAGCCGAGATCAAGCGGGTGGCCGAAGAGCATCGCGGCGAGGACGTCGTGGTGCTGCTGGGCACGCCGACGGCCGACGCCAGTCGTCTCTACGCCATGACCGTCACCCAGGGCGACCCCTCGTGGGCTGGCGCGCTGGCCGGCGTGGCGCTCGGCTTACCGGTCTATCACGTCGCCGAGCCGGACGTGAAGGCAGTGATCCCGCCCCCGATCTGGGACGAGCACGTGGCGCTGATGGAGATGGCGCTGGACGTCGGCGCGATCGCCCAGGCGGTGGCGGAGGTCCGCATTCCAGGGGAGCCGCGCGGGCGGTGAAGGGCGACCCGCTTGTGCGGAACTCTGCGCGCGCGCCGGGACTAAGTCGCGGATCGCGGAGGTCTGCGTCGCCTCGACGCGAGCTTGCGCGAAGTCCTTGTCGGTCACGATCACGTACTGTTGGTCGCCACAACCGCGGTCGAGCCGGCGTGGGACGACTCTCGCCTGCGACACGCGCTCGGTCGACTCGAACACGCCATGGATGACTGGTGCGCCCACGCCAAAACTTGCCGCATGAAACTCGACTCGTTTACTAAACTCTGGTCCTTCAAGGGATCTAGCTGCCGCCGCGCTTCGCCCCAGCACGGCGCGTGGCGAGGGGCCTGGCAGGAGGCCCGGACCCGGACTCCACTTCGTGTCCGAGCAGAGTATGCTGGATCACCGAGGAGGTGCGATATGCGTACGACACGTCTCTTGGCTATCATCCCGGCGCTAGCGGCCCTCTTGACCATTGTCGCCCCTGGGGAGGGTAGGGCAGCGGATGGGAAGGACGTCCGGGTCATCAACCCGCCAAGTCAGCCCGTGCCCGTGTCGGGTGGCATCCGGATCACCAACCCGGCCTCGAATCCGATTCCGGTCAACGTGATGAACGGTGTTCAAGCACCGGCCACCCACGTCAGCGTCAAGCCGAGTGCGATCCTCGTCCTGGGCGCCTTTGCTGAACCCGGTTTCGACACCCCGTTCTTTGTCCTTCCCCCCGACGGGACCTTCGGGTCGGAGTTCTCGCTGCCGGCCGGGATGGTGTTCGTGGTCACCGACGTGCATGTCGAGACCGAGACCGCGGTCGGCGGATTTTATGCTGGCAACGTCTCCGCTCCCACCGGAACGCCCACGAGCTTCGATCGTGTGATCTGGCGCTTCAAGACGGCCGGGCCGATCGTCGAGCGGATCTCCATCAGATCTGGCGTCGTCTATGCGCGCGCCCCGAACCTTCAGAACGCCTTTAGCAGTGCCAGCGGCGTAAACGTGAAGGTGTACGGCTACCTGACAAGGGACGAGTAGCGCCGCACTGACCCGGGGAGGCGGGGGATTGCCCTGCAGGAGCGTCGCCGAGCCGGACGTGAAGGCGGTGATCCCGCCCCCGACCTGGGACGAGCACGTGGCGCTGATGGAGATGGCGCTGGACGTCGGCGCGATCGCCCAGGCGGTGGCGGAGGTTCGCGTCCCGGGCGAGCCGCGCGGGCGATGATCGGTTCGCTGATTGCGGTCGTCCCACCGTGGGGGCCGTCCCGGGCCCCATATGTGGCGTAACTCACCGGCCAACCCCCAAGGAATAGTTGCCATTCGGCCAGCACTCTTGCTACCGTCGAGCCAGGCAACTGTCGAGTCGCTCGAGG
>JBGPXN010000230.1:0-6140 GCA_041492755.1 Methylomirabilia bacterium
ACGCTGCGCATCGGCACGATGGGTATCACGGCGAGCCCGCACTACG
This sequence comes from Methylomirabilia bacterium, assembly GCA_041492755.1. Lineage (GTDB taxonomy): Bacteria > Methylomirabilota > Methylomirabilia > Rokubacteriales > CSP1-6 > JBGPXN01. The sequence continues at coordinate 47 of JBGPXN010000230.1, forward strand.
TGCTGCCCACCCTCGGCGCGCTGGAGCTCGCCCTTCGCGATCTCGGCTACAAGGCCGAGCCGGGCGCCGGCGTCGCGGCCGCGCAGGCCGCCTTCGCCAACGCGGCCTGACGCGGCCCGTCGCGCCGTGACCGAGGTGCGCTTGTGAGTGAAGGCCTGATCATCGCCGTGCCCGACGATTTCCCCTCCGTGTTCGAGGGCACCCCGGCGCACGCGCGCTGCAAGCAGCTCGGCGAGGTGCGCCTCTTCACCCCGCGCGGCGCCGAGGACGAAGCCGAGCTGATCCGCCGCATCGGCCGCGCGCGCGTCGCCATCAACATCCGCGCGCATGCCCGCTTCACCGACGGTGTCTTTCACGCCTGCCCGCGTCTGGAGATGGTGTCCATCTGGGGCACGGGGACCGACAACATCGATCTCGACGCCGCCGGCCGCCGCGGCGTCACGATCTGCAACACGCCGGGCACCAACGCCTGGGCCGTGGCCGAGCACACCATCGCGCTGATGCTGGCGCTCGCCCACGGCATCCCACGCATCGACCGCGCGATGCGCCAGGGCAAGTGGCCGCTCGAGCTGCTGACCCAGTGCCTGGGCCGGACGCTCGGTGTCTTCGGCACCGGCACCATCGGCTCCCGTGTCGTCGAGCTGGCGCGGGCGCTCGGCATGCGGGTGATGGCGTGGAGCCACCAGGGCAATCCGGATCGCGTGACGAAGCTGGGCGCGACTCCGGGCTCCAAGGAAGAGATCCTCCGCGAGGCTGACATCGTGAGTCTGCATCTTCGGCTCGTGCCCGACACCCGCGCCTTTCTCACCCGCAAGGAATTCGCCACGATGAAGCCGGGCGCGTTGCTGGTCAACACCGCCCGCGGCGCGCTCGTGGACCGCGAGGCGCTGCTCGACGCCCTCGCCCGCAAGCGCATCGCCGGCGCCGCCCTCGACGTCTTCCACGACGAGCCGATCAAGCCGGACGATCCCCTCCTCGGCTACGACACCGTCGTGCTGTCCCCCCACAACGCGGGCCAGACCCCCGAGGTGATTCGGGACGGGCTGCTCCGCGCGGTCGAGAACGTCGAGGCGTTCCTGGCCGGGAAGCCGAAGGACGTCGTGGTGGCGCCCCTCGCCGGAGGCGGCCGGCGCCGCTGACCGCGCAGCAGCCCATCTTGCGCACCGCTTCATCGGGATGCGAGCCGGGCCGCCGAGTCTTGGAGCTCGATGGCCAGGCGCTCGAGGTCGCCCAGGTCGTCGCGCACGACACCACGCAGCTCTTCCGTCGTCACCTCTCCGTAGAAATGGGTAAGCCGGTTTCGGAAGCCGGCGATCTCGACGAAGCGCTCCTGCAGGGCCGGGTCGCGAACGAGCGCCTTCTCCGCAGCCACCCTCGCGACCTCCCGGTATTCGAGCGTGCCGACGCCAAACCCTCGTGCCAGCAGATGGCGGGCGGTGTCGAACAGCGCTTCGATCGCGCGTCGGAGCGCGGAGTCGGCGGCAGCGGCGTTCCGCCAGTCGGCATCGAATTCCACGGCACTCGCGACCGGCAGGCGCCGAAGCGCCGCGAGGCACGTGCTCACGGTCTCGAGGCGGTCGGCGACGACCTTGAGATTGATCGGGCCGGGAGTCACGTGGTCGCGACGCCGAATCGTTCGTGCTCGATCCAGCGCTCGAGGGGCAGCAGCTCGGCGGCGCGGCGCATGACATCCAGCTCGTAGCAGTCCACCCGGGCAGGATCGGCTACCGCCACGCGATGACCGTCGATGGCCGCGAATTGCACGAGCGCATCAACGGTATCGAGAGGCACGAGGTCCACGCGAAGCGGCACGAAGAGGTCCTCAAGGGCCACCTGCAGTCGCGCCAGACGGCGATGGGTTGGGCCCGGAAGCTCCAGTATTACCCCCACGTCGAGGTCTGATCCTTCTCGGCTCACCGGCTGACCGGCAAGCCTCTTGAGCCCGTCGCCAGCGCGCGAGCCGAAGAGGTAGACGGCCAGCACACCGTGCTGCTCGCAGAGATCGAGAACCGGCTCGGGCGCCATGCCGCTAGAGTATCGCAACGCGGACGGCGGCCGTCGGCGACGTGGAGCCCCGCGCGCTTGGACGATCAGCGATCTCGCAGTGGTGCCGACGCCTTGGAGCGGCCGGCGCGGGTGAGCATCGCCTGGATCCGGCGCCGGGATGGCAGGGCGGGGATGGCGCCGCGACGCTCGGTACTTGCCGCCGCCGCCGCGGTCGCGAACGTCAGAACCGCATCCATCGTGGATGCCGCCGGCAGATGCTCGCGGTCCGCGTCGTGCTCCAGCAGTCCTACCAGCATTGCCGCCACGAAGGCGTCGCCGGCCCCGGTGGTGTCGACCACGCGCGCGCGTAGACCGCGGACACGCCCCTCGCCCATCACTCCGCGCCACACGCACCCGTCCGCACCCAGCGTCGCGACGACCAGACGCGGGCCGCGCGCGAGCAGGGCGCTGAGCCCCCGCCGCACATCCCGCATACCCGTGAGGAAGCTCAACTCTTCCCGGTTCACCTTCACGATGTCCGCCCCCTCGAGTCCGGCTATCAGCCACCGGCGAGCGGTGGCGGCGCTTGGCCAGAGCGACGGTCGGAGGTTCGGGTCGTAGGACGTGAGGCCGCCGCGGCGACGCGCGATCGCGCGCGCGGTCAGCGTCGCCGCGCGGCTGGGGTTGGCGAGAAGGCTGATCGAGCCGTAGTGAACGATGCGCGCGGCGGCGATTCGGGTGCGCATCGCCGGCGTAAGGCACAGGGTGAGATGTGCGGGATGGTCACCATAGAAGGCGAACTCCGGCCGGCCGTCGGACGCCACCGCGACCAGCGCGAGGGCCGTCGGGTGACGGGGCACGGTGGCCACCGCCCCGACGTCCACGCCGCTCCGCGCGAGGGCCGCGCGCAGGAACCGGCCCGGAGCGTCGTCCCCGACGGCGGCGATCAATGCCGAGCGCCGGCCGAGACGCGCCACCCCCGCCGCCACGTTGGCGGGGGCGCCGCCGGCGGCGAAGCGAAACGACGGAGCGTCTTCGAGTCGGGCGCCCGGCCGGACGGAGACGAGATCCACGAGAGTCTCGCCCAGGCAGACGACCTCGGGTAGCATCGGCGGCATGGATCGTCAGAGCCTACGTCACTTCCTCGCCGCCTACGAGGCCGCATGTCCTCAGGAAATCGTCCGCATTCCGGACACCGTCTCGCTCCAGCACGACGTGATGGCGCTCGTGCTCGAGTACGAGCGCCGCCGGCGCTATCCGATCCTGATGTTCGAGCGCGTCGCCGGCAGCGACATTCCGATCGTGGCCAACGTGGTGGCGAGCCGGCGCGCGCTCGCCTTCGCGCTCGACACCACCGAGCGCGGGCTCGCCGGCGAGTATGCGCGGCGGATCAAGGACCATATCAAGCCGGTGGTCGTCGCCGACCCGCCGTTCCACGCCCGCGTCCAGCGCGGCGCCGACGTCGATCTCACCGCCCTGCCGATTCCCGAGTACTTTCCCGGCGACGCCGGGCGCTATCTCACCGCCGGGATGCTGGTCGCGCGCGACCCCGACACCGGCGTGGAGACGGAGGGCTATCACCGGTTCCAGGTGAAGGGCCGGAAGCGGATGGGCGTGAGCCTGCACTCGCGCCGGCGGATGTTCGAATACCAGCGGCGGGCCGAGGCCAAGGGCCAGGCGCTGCCGTGCGCGGTCGTGCTCGGACTGCACCCGCTCGTGTCGATGGGCTCGCTCGCCTACCCACCCCCCGACGTCGGCAAGTTCGAGGTCGTGGGCGGGTTGCTCGGCGAGCCGCTCCAGGTCTCGCCCTGTCTCACCGCGGACCTGCACGTGCCGGCCACCGCCGAGATCGTCATCGAGGGCGAGATCCTGCCCGGCGTGCGCGAGCCCGAAGGCCCGTTCGGCGAGTTCACCGGCTACTTCTCGCGGCGGTCCACCGAGCACGTGTTCGAAGCGCGCGCCATCACCCTGCGCGAGCGCCCGTGGTTCCAGTCGATCGGCTCCGGCCGCGCCGGCGACCACATCACCACGCTCGGCCTCATCCGCGAGGCGGAGATCACGAACGCCCTCTCGCGCGTGATCCCGAACGTGACCGGCGTCCACGTCCCGCTGTCGGGGACGTCGTCCTTCACCGCCTACGTCGCGATCAAGCAGAGCCGGCCCGGCGAGGCCAAGCACGTCATCCCGATCGTGCTCGGCGTCGACCACTACCTCAAGCTCGTGATCGTGGTCGACGACGACATCGACGTGTTCGACGAGTCCGACGTCATGTGGGCCGTCGCGACCCGCATGCAGGCTGACCGCGATCTGGTCGTGATCTCCGGCAGCCTCGGGGCCATGCTCGACCCCAGCGCCGACGACCGCGGCGTCACCGCCAAGCTCGGCATCGACGCCACCCGGCCCTTCGGCGAGCCGTTCGCCGAGAAGCTCGTGATGTCGCCGGACCGCATGGCCTGGGCCCGCGCCCTCGTCGACCGTCTCGGTGGATGATCCGAGCACAACATCTACACGATGCCGGAGCGGGCCAAGGACGAAGCGGCGCGCGACGTCACGCATCTCGTGGAAACCGGCCGGCTGATCCACGTGATCGGGGCCCGCTTCCCGCTCGACAAAATCGTCGAAGCCCACGAGGCGCAGGAGAGCGGCGGGGTCACCGGCAACATCGTGGTGGAGGTGGCGCGCGATGCACGGTAACGACGAACGCGGAAAACGCTGAGGACCGCAGCCCGACCGGCGCCTCAGCCGAGTGCGGCCCGTACGCGTGGCAAGATCTCGCGCGCCACCCGGGCCATGTACCCGTGGTCCACGTCGTCCGGCGTGGGTGGATTCGGAATCGGGTGCAACACGACGTACTCGAACGGCGCCGGCGCCGCCCGCAGCACGTCGACGAGCTGGGCGACGACGTCGGCGGGCCGGCCGTGCAGGCAAAACGCGTCGGCCGCCGCCGGCGGCAGGAAGTCGACGACGCGACCGCTCGCGAGCAGATCGACCGCGTGGTGAAAGTCCGGCCACACCTTCTGCGCGTGCTTGAGCTTCTCGGGGTCGGGCCCGGCCCACTGGAGACCCGGTGGATCGAACAGCATCGGCGAGTACTCGTAGTAACCCGCGGCTATCGACTTGCCCATGAGCAGCGCCTCGGCGGGATCGTCGACCAGGACGGTGTGGAACACCGCGCCGATCTTGATCGCCGACGGATCGCGTCCGGCCACCACCGCGCCGACCCTGATCGCCTCGATGGATCGCGCGATGTTCGCCTGGTGGGTGCCCACGCGGATGAAGACGCCGTCGGCCACCCCGCCCGCCATGCGCAGCGTGCGCGGACCGCCGGCGGCGATCCAGATCGGCACCGGGCGGTGGTGCGGCAGCCGCGCCGGTCGCGCCGCGCCAACCTCCACGTCCTGGCCGTCGAGGAGCGCGCGCATCAATCGCGTGCTCGCTTCCAGCTCCGCCACGCGCGCGGGCTTGAGCCCGGCGAGCCGGACGGCGGTATCGCCGATCCCCCAGCCGAGGACGGTGCGGCCCGGCGCCAGCTCGTCGACGGTGGCGATCGACCCGGCGGTGACGGTCGGATGCCGGTTGATGGGGTTCGCGAGCAGCGTTCCGAGCGTGATGTGCCGGGTCGCCTGGGCGGCGGCGGCGAGCATGACGTACGTGTCGCGGCGTCGGAGCTGCGAGTCCGGGAGCCACGCGGCATCCCAGCCGAGCGCCTCCGCCCGCCGCACGTCGGCGACGAACGCGCTGACCGAGCGGCCATCGAAGCGATTGAGACCGAAGCGCGGAACCATGAGCCCTCCCGAACCCCCGAATCCGCGTCACCTGCGCACCGCGGAGTTCCGATTCTACGTCTAAAGCCGGCAGTGAGCGGCTGCGTGTTACAAGGCCATCTGGCGATGAAGCCCGCGGCCGGTGGCGACGAGATCGCGCGGTGGTTCTGGGGTGAAACGGCCGCCGGCCGGCTCCTACGTCGGGTTCGCGATCGGCTGGATGGCTCCGACGATCCGCGCTCGAAAGCGGCGGCGTTCGGGATCGCCCGCTGACGAGCCCGGACTATTCGTGAACGCGCACACCGCGATCGACCGGGGGGCACGGGCGGAGATGGGGGGATGGG
>JBGPXN010000246.1:0-5287 GCA_041492755.1 Methylomirabilia bacterium
AGGGAGGCACCGCCTCCATTCCGACCGGCCGTGGAACTTCGGCCCGCTCCACGACTTCCCCGCCCGATCGACCAGAGCGACCCTAGCCTGGACTATTCGTGAACGCGCGACGCGTTCGCCGACCGGGGGCACGGCCGGAGATGGGGGGACGGGTCCTCTGACCACAGCCGACGGCGTACCGATCTCCGGGGAGCCGTTCCCATTCCATACGGCGAATGTCGTCGTCTCGCGTGGCGGGAATGGGTCACCCGGACCCCATCCCCCATCTCCGGCCGTGCCCCCCGGTCGATCGCGGTGTGCGCGTTCCCGAGAAATCCAGGCTAGAGGCGACCGGCGGTCAGGCGCGCGCGATCTCCACCAGGGTGGAGTGGAACGCGGGGCCCCCGGCCATGTCGGCTTCGCGATCGCTGGTCAGCACGTTGACCCCGCGGCCACCGGGCTGGAACCGATGCCACCAGATCCCCTCCACCACCACCACCCCCGGCTGAGTGGCGTCCGTGATCGTCGCGGTGAACGTGGCACTGCCGCGGTCGTTGAAGACACGCACGGCGTCACCGCCGGCGATGCCCCGGGCCGCGGCGTCGGCGGCGGCGATGAGGACACTCGGCGCCTTCTGGCGGCGACGAAGCAGGTCGGACTGACTGAAGGACGAGTTCAGGAAGAAGCGGTTGGGCGGCACGATGCACTGCAGCGGATAGCGGCGGGCGAGCGCGTGGTTGTCCGGGCCTTCGGCCAATGGCACGTACTCCGGCAACGGCGGCCATCCCCGGGCGCGGAGCCGCTCCGAGTAGAACTCCACCTTCCCCGACGGCGTCGGCGCGCCATCGGCGAACGGCAGGTACGGCCGCGGCACGTCGACCCGCACCCACCGCTCGGCGCGCAGCCGCTCGTACGTGATCCCGCGCACGGTGGCGTCGCCGCGGGCCAGGCACTGGCGGATGATCGACTCCGGCGACCGCGCGTAGTGCGACTCCGCCACGCCGAGCGCGCGCGCCAGGGCACCGAACGTCTCCCAGTTCGAGCGCGCCTCGCCGGCTGGCGGGAGGACCGCGGGCGCGAGCTGGAGCGTGAACTGACCGTAGGACTTGTAGAGGTCCTCGTGCTCGAGCGACATGGTCGCCGGGAGGACGACGTCGGCGTAGAACGCGGAGTCCGTCAGCACCTGCTCGTGGACGACCGTGAAGAGGTCCTCGCGCGCGAGGCCGGCCAGCACCCGCGTCTGGTCGGGACACACCGCGGCGGGATTCGACGAGTAGACGTAAAGCGCGCGGATCGGCGGCCGCAGCGCCGGATCGGTCAGCGCGCGGCCGAGCTGAATCATGTTGATCAGGCGCGGCGGCGGAACCGGCATGAGGTCCGGCCGCCGCAGGGTGGCGAAGTCGAGGCCGAACGCGTTGTCGGACGAGAGCAGCGCGCCACCGTGCGGGTCGGCATAAGCGCCGGTGAGCGCGGGCAGGCACGCCAGGGTGCGGCAGGTCATGCCGCCGTTGTCGTGCCGGGAGATGCCGATGCCCACGCGGATGAACGAGCGCGGGCTCGCGCCGTAGCGCCGCGCCAGCGCGACGATGGTCTCCGCGGCCACGCCGGTGATCGCGGCCGCCCGCTCGGGCGTCCACCCCGCGACGTGGCCAGCGAGCGCGTCGAAGCCGAGCGTCGCCCGCGCGACGTAGTCGTGGTCCACGCGCCCTTCCCCGATCAGCACGTGCATCATGGCCAGCGCGAGGGCGGCGTCGGTGCCGGGCCGGACCCGCACGTACTCGTCGGCGGCGTCCGCGGTCGGCGTCCGGTAGGGATCGATGGCCACGACGTGGGCGCCGCGGGCCCGCGCCTGCTTGACCAGCGTCATCACGTTGATCGTGGAATACGCGGCGTTGATGCCCCACAGGATCACCAGATCGGCGCCCACCATCTGCTCGGAGTCGTTGCCGGTGACCGCGCCCACCGTCGCCCGCCACCCGGCGTAGGCGGTGGAGATACAGATGGTGCGGTCCAGCCGGCTCGCGCCCAGGGCATGGAACAGCGGATGGCCCGCGAAGTACTGGATCTGGCCCATGCTGCCCGCGTAGGAGAACGGCAGGATGGCTTCGGCGCCGTCGGTGGCGATGATCCGGCGCCACCGGCCCGCGATCTCCCCGATCGCGGCGTCCCACGAGATTCGCTCGAACTGCCCAGCGCCCTTGGCCCCGACCCGCCGCAGCGGATACAGCACGCGCAGCGGCGAGTACACGCGCTCGGCGTACGCGCGGACCTTGCCGCAGATGACACCCTGGGTGAAGGGATGCTCGGGATCGCCGGTGACCTCGGTGAGCCGCCCGTCCTCGACCGTCACCACCAGCGCGCACGCCGACGGGCAGTCGTGCGGACAGACCGAGTGGCCCATGGCGCGCTTACAGTATCATGGCGACAGTGCTAGGCTGGCTCGGCCGGCTCCACCCGTTTCGGACTCCGGACGCCCAGCGTCTCGCTCTCATCTTCGCCGTCGTCTACTTCTCGCAGGGCATGTACCACGTGTCGGATCAGACGGTGACGCTGACCCTGAAGGAGGGACTCGGCTTGTCGGCATCGCAAGTCGCGAACTTCGGCTGGATCACGCTGATCCCCTGGGTCATCAAGCCGGTGTACGGATTGATCTCGGACTCGGTGCCGTTGTTCGGACGCAGGCGCAAGAGTTATTTCCTGTTGACCTGCGCGCTCTCGACCGGGGCCGCCCTCACGCTGTCGTTCATGGGCACCCCAACCTACTGGCGGCTAGCCATATTCATCGCGATCATGAGCCTGGGCCTCGCCTTCACGGACGTTCTCACCGACGCGATGATGGTCGAGAACGGCAAGCCGCTCGGGCTGACCGGGGCGTTCCAATCGGTGCAGTGGGCCTCCATCAACGTCGCGACGATTCTGGTTGGTCTCATTGGCGGCTACCTCGCGGAGCGGCGCAATCTCCAGATCGGCTTCCTGGTCGGCGCCTGCTTCCCCTTCCTGGCACTGGTGATGGGCGCCGCGTTCATCCACGAGCCCCGGGCGAAGTCGCAACGGGAGGAGATCCGCGAGGCGTGGCAGGGAATCAAGAACGCGGTGACCCATCGGGATCTGTGGGTGGTGGCCGGGTTCATCTTCTTCTGGACGTTCAGCCCGTCGATCGGGATCCCCCTGTTCTATTTCCAGACGGATACACTGAAGTTCAGCCAGCAGTTCATCGGCCTGCTCGGCTCACTCGGCGCGGCGGCGGCCATCATCGGCGCCGCGTGCTACGCGCCGCTCTCCCGCCGCTACTCCCTGCATCGCCTCATCGTCGTCTCGATCGGCTTCGGCGTGGCTGGGACGCTCGCGTATCTCTTCTACAAGGACTGGAAGTCCGCCATGATCATCGACGTCCTGTTCGGCGGCATCGGCATGGTGACTCAGCTCGCGTTCCTGGATCTCGCGGCGAAGGCCTGCCCCAAGCACGCGGAGGGCACGTTTTTCGCTCTTCTGATGTCGGTCTACAACCTTGGCGTGCAGGGATCGCAGGTCACTGGCGGTTATCTGTACGACTTCGTTGGTTACACCCCGCTCGTCGTCGCCTCCGCCGCCATGACCGCGCTGGCGTGGGTGCTGGTTCCTCTCGTCAACATCCCCGAGATCGAGCGCCGCGCACGTCAGGCCGGACCGCCACCGGAGATTGCCACCGCCGAGCACTGAGCAGCGGCCGCGCTGTATCGAATTCGAGGCATTGATTCGCGCCGCGATGAAGCCCACCATCGGCGCTGTGTCGATGCCGTTTCTCCGATTCAGCCGCCACGCGCTCCACCGGATGTCCCGGTGGGGCCTGTCGCCCGACGACGTCAACGCGACGGTGCGCGCCCCCGACTACGTGAGCCCGGGCCGGCAGGGGCGCGTGAACGCCTCGCGCCGGCGCCGCGGACACTGGCTTCGCGTGACGTACGCCCAGCGCGACGAGCGCGCGGTGATCGTGACCGTGACGGTCCGGCGCTGCCGCGCGATGTCGGAGAACTGACGATGCGGATCACCTACGATCCCGACGTCGACGCGGTGTACATCACGTTCGGTGACACCGCGCCGTTCGACAGCCACGACGTGATGGACGGCGTCATCATCGACGTCGACGCCGGCGGCCGGATTCTCGGCATCGAGGTGCTCGACGCGCGGGTCCGGCTCGGCGAGGCGACCCTCGCCGGCGTGGAGTTCCAGCGCTTCGACGAGCCCTACTGACCCGAAGCCACCGCCTTCAAGATCCGAGCGCTGGGCCCGGTCGCGTATCGCCCGCACGCGGTCAGGCCGTGGGTGGGGTCACCTGGTCAGCACCGGTCCCCGCCCCTCCCCCGCGCGTGGCGGCCGCGTGCGCCCGGTCCAGCCAGTGCAGCGCGAGCCCGAGATCGGCGGGCTCCGTCACGTCCAGCTCGATCCATCCGCGGCGCGCGAACCGCCGGTGCGGCCGAACGCGGCTATCCCGCAGCGCGCGTGTCTGATCACCCGGACTGAGCCGAAGCCAGAGGTTGTGGTCCTTCTCGCGCAGGGGAAAACAGCCGAAGAGCGTGTCACCGACGAAATAGCCCCAGCGCCCGAACATCGGGGTGATGCGCACGCCCGCCCACGCGCCGGCGGCCTCGTTCAGCCGCTGGGAGAGCCCGGTGCCGCCCTGCCGCAGCGTGCGCCGGATCTTCCGGCCGCGGCCGATCCCGCGAGGTTTACGGGAAGATTTGGACGTAGCCAAGGCGCGCGCGCTCGCTGACGGCGCCGAAGTGCGCGTCGTACTCCGCCCTCAACGCCTTCATGTGGTCGGAGGCGAGCAGCCGCTCCAGCGTCGCCTCGTCCCGCAGCTCGTAGACCGCCATGTACTGGTACGTGTCGTCGCCGAGGATCTTCCGGTATCGACGCGCGCTCACCGCACCGGGGAACTGCAGGAACTGCGGCACGTGCTCGTCGTTGTACCAGCGATTGAACGCGCTTTCCTGATCCGGATGGATGGTCGCTTTCACGATGAAGAGCGCGGTGGCCATGGACGCCTCCCGCGGCATTCTGCCATTGACAGCCTCTCAGCGGCCATGCGAAAAGAGGCCGCTATGAGCCCCTCCGCGACGGACCGGCTGCACTACGCGCCGGTCGAAGGCGCGAGCGAGTTGTTCGCTCTCGCCTTCGTCGAGTACTTCGTGGCCGTGCACGACGAGCTCGCGCCGCGGGTCAAGACCGTGCTCGCGCGCCGCGCGGACACGCTGGGTCGCGCACATCTTCCACATGAAGACCGCCGCCGGCGCCAAGGGCATCGACAGCCTCGCCGGGAAACCGGGCA
>JBGPXN010000099.1:0-16039 GCA_041492755.1 Methylomirabilia bacterium
CACGGCATGGTGAAGCGTCCGCTGGTCTTCACCGTCGACGCGCTCATGCGCTATCCGATGGTTTCCCGCATCCACTTCCTGGAGTGCTCCGGCAACAGCCAGTTCCTCTACCAGCCGGCGCCGCCGAATCTCACCGCCGGCCAGACGCACGGGCTCGTGTCGTGCAGCGAGTGGACGGGCGTGCCGCTCCGCCTGCTGCTCGAGGAGGCGGGAGTCGACCGGAGCGCGCAGTGGATTCTCGCCGAGGGCGCGGACTCCGCCGCTCTGAGCCGCAGCGTCCCGATGGCCAAGGCGATGGACGATGCGATCCTCGCGCTGTTCCAGAACGGCGAGCGGCTGCGGCCGGAGAACGGCTATCCCGTGCGCCTGTTCCTGCCCGGGTACGAAGGGAACATGAGCGTGAAGTGGCTCCGGCGCCTGAAGGTGGTGCCGGCGCCGATCATGACCAAGGACGAGACGTCGCGCTACACGGACCTCCAGGGCGACGGCAAGTCGCTGATGTTCACGTACCCGATGGAGGTGAAGTCGGTCATCACGCGTCCCTCGCACGGGATGACGCTGCGGGCTCGATGCCTTACATCCAGCCGCAGTCGCTCAGCGACAACGAGGTGTACGCGGTCACCGCGTACCTGCTGAATCTCAACGGGATCATCGGTGAGAACGACGAGATGAATGCGCAGACGCTGCCGAAGGTGACGATGCCGAACCGCGCGAACTTCATCATCGTGTATCCGTCGAGACAGAAGTAGCGGCGTCGTCTCTGCCCGCCCATCGCGGGCTCGAGGGTCATCGCCGGCTCAGACGCCTGACGAACTCCGCGGAGGACATGGCGCGCGCTCCCGCGCGGCTGGCGCCGTCGCACAGCTCGCGATCGTCGGAGACGACCGTCACGCCGTCGGCGGCGAGCTTCAGGATCAGCGCGTCGGCGTCGCCCCGCGCGCTGGAGTAACGCACGTCCACGCCGCCGGCGCTCCGGTGCTGGCTGCCGCCCCGCTGGCCGTCGAAGACGATGGTGAAGCTATCGCGCGGAGACCGCTGGGCGAGGTTGGCGACGCGGTTGATCAGCGCCGTGCGGCCGGCCTGCCGATCGTCGTCGTGGACGTCGGCCAGCCACGGGGTGCGCAGGATGACGTTGTGCCCGTCGATGATCCAGCGCACGTCGGTGTCTAACCTCCGGTTCGGCGATGGCGTGGGTGTCGCGCGCCGGTCATGGAGTGCCTGAAGCGGGGGCGGCCGGCGCCTCCAGCTTGAAGTCTCCGTCGAGCCCGTCGAAGCAACGATCCAGAGACTCGCCGGCGTAGAAGCGTTCCAGAACGCGGCGGACCTGGGCAAAGCTCAACGCGTCAAAGAGCATCGCACCCGCGGGCCGACCGGTATCGGTCCACAGCCGGTGCTGGCCATCGAAGCGTGATGGGCCGTTGGCCGCGATCACCATCCGCCGGCGGCCACGACCGACCGCGAAGGTGCGCACCGGCCTGTCCGAACCGCGCCGCGGCCGCCGGCGGAGGGCCGCTAACAGTCGCGGGAGCGTCCAGACGACGCTGGCGAGGGCGCCCGTGTCGTGACGGGCGACGTCGACGGTCTCGCGGCCGTCGCCATCGCGGCGGCCGCCTCGGATCAGGCGGAGCGGGCATGGGCTGTGGTCTCGCATGGCCCCACCTTATATAAGCGTTGTGACAGGGAAGGTCACGCCGGCCAGCCCCGTCACCGGCCGGAAACGGCCCGCGGGTGCTGTATCATCCCGCCGGACAAGGAGGTGCGCCGTGAAGATCACCAGCATCGAAACGTTCGTCGTCGACGCCGGCTGGCGGCCCTGGCAGTTCGTCGCCATCCGGACCGACGCCGGCATCACCGGTTACGGCGAGTGCTCCGACGGCCGCAATCCCTACGGTGTGGTCGGGACCGTCCGCGACTTCGAGCCCATCCTGATCGGCAAGGATCCGCGGCCCATCGAGACCCGCTACTGGGACCTCTATCGCGGCTCCCGCCAGAGTCCGGGCGGCATCGCGGCCAAGGCCATCGCGGGAATCGAGCTGGCGCTGTGGGACATCAAGGCCAAGGCGCTGGGCGTGCCGGTGTACGAGCTGTTCGGTGGACCGCTGCGCGAGCGGCAGATGGTGTACTGGTCGCACTGCGGGACGTCGCGGGCGCGCAGCCACCAGCTCATCGGCGTGCCGCCGCTCAAGACGATGGACGACGTCGCGCGGCTCGGCGAGGAAGTCGTGCGGCGTGGATTCAAGGCGCTCAAGACCAACATCGTCTATCCGGGCGATCCGGCGCGCGTGCACTTCGGCGGGTTCGGCGGGGGGCCGGGGACGACGGATCAGAACGTCAGCACCGAGATGGTGGCGCACATCGAGACGCTGCTCGGGACGTTCCGGAAGGCGGTGGGGCCGCACGTGGGGCTGGCGCTCGATCTGAACTTCAACTTCAAGCCGGAGGCGGCGCGGCGGATCTGCCAGGCGCTGGAGCCGCTGAAGATGATGTGGGTCGAGATCGACATGTACGACGAGCGGGCGCTGCGCGAGGTGAAGGACGGCACCTCGCTGCCCATCTGCTCGGGCGAGAACCTGTTCGGTCTGCGCGGGTATCGACCGTACTTCGAGGCGCGCGCGATGGACGTGGTGATGATCGACGTGCCGTGGAACGGGTTCGCCCACTCCAAGCGCGTGGCCGACCTGGCGGAGAGCTACGAGCTGAACGTCGCGCCCCACAACTACTACAGCCACCTGTCCACGCTGCACTCGGCGCACCTGTGCGCGTGCGTGCCGAACGTGAAGATCATGGAGATCGACGTCGACGACGTGCCGTGGAAGGACGAGCTGGTGGACCACCCGCCGGTGATCGAGAACGGCGAGCTGGTGATTCCGACGCGGCCGGGGTGGGGCGCGGACCTCAACGAGGACGTCGCGCGCAAGCACGTGTGGGAGCCGGGGCGGCTGCCGGGGTACTCGCAGCCGGACATGTATCGGCGGTAGGCGCGCCGGGCGGATCGGCTGCACCGCGGGATCAGCGGCGCATCGGGGCGACGACGCTGGCTCAGCGACCGGGCCGATCGGCGTCGGGGTCGGTCGCGCGATAGCCGCGCGACCTCATGCACAGCTTGTAGAGCGACTCGCGATCGCGCGGCGGCGCCACGTACGACTCGTACTGGCACTCGTAGCTGTCGTGGTTGATCTGGTCGCGCGCCGTGTTCGGGCGCTCCCAGAGCGGCGCGCAACCGGCCAGGACGAGGACCGGGAGCCAGACGAGCGCGCTTCTCCGCGTGGACAGGATGGGGGTGGACATGGCCTCTACCTACCACGACGGGGGGACGGGAGTCACGGGCACCCGTCCCGGCCGAACGGGCGCGGGCTCCTCTGCCACGGTCTTTGGCGGGAACGCGCTCCCCAATGCATAATCCACGGACCGTGAGCATCGTCCGCCCCCGTCCCTGGCACCGCGTGTGGCCGCCTCATCTGCCCCACACGCTCGACTATCCCTCGGTGCCCGCCTGGTGGCTGCTGGAGCGCAACCTCCGGCGCTTCGGCGGGCGCGTCGCCATCCGAGAAGTCGATCACGAGACGCTCGCCGAGGGCCGGGTCCTCACCTACGAAGCGCTGGAGCGCGCCGCGCGCGGCGCCGCCTTTGGGCTCGTGGACGTCGGCGTGGGTCCGGGCACGCGCGTGGGCTTCTGCCTGCCGAATAGCGCCGCGCTCGTCGTGGGCTACTACGCGACCTGGTGGGCGGGCGGCACCATCGTGCCGGCCAATCCGCTGGCGAAGGTCGGCGAGCTCGAACAGCAGCTGCGCGACGCCGACGTTGCGCTCGTGGTCGGCGAGCCGGACGGGCCGGCGGAGGCCGCGGCCAGGGCGCTCGATGTCACGTTCCTTCACGTCGGCGCGTTCGAGGCGATGGAAGGCCTTCGCGCGGCGCCGGCCGCGCCATGTACGCCGGCCGACGACGTCGCCGTCATCCTGTATACCGGCGGCACCACGGGGACGCCGAAGGGCGCGATGCTGACCCATCGCAACCTCGTGGCGAACACGATCCAGTTCGCCGAGTGGTACGCGTTCGCCCCGGGTGAGGAGACGTCGATCGCCGCCGTTCCGTTGTTCAGTGCGGGCGGGATGTCGGGGGCCATGAACGTGCCGCTCTACGCCGGCGCTACGCTGATCGTGTTCCCGCGTTTCCGCGCGGCCGCGGTGGCCAAGGCGTGCGGACACTATGGTGCGACGCGACTCCCCGGCGTGCCGACCATGTTCATCGCGCTCATGAACGACGCGGCCGGCCGCGCCGCCGACTACTCCCGGCTGCGCGCGTGCCGCACCAACGCGGCGCCGCTGCCGCCGGCGGTGAAGGCGGCATTCGACCAGCTCGTGGGGCGCGAGGTCCTGGTGGAGGGATACGGGCTGACCGAGGCCGGCCCGCTCACTCACGCGAATCCCCTCCACCGGGCCAAGCCCGGTTCGATCGGCATCCCGCTCCCGGACACCGACGCCCGCATCGTCGACCTGACGACGGGACGCGAGGTCGAGACGGGCGAGAGCGGCGAGCTGTTGGTCCGCGGCCCCCAAGTCATGAAGGGCTACTGGAAGCGGCCGGCCGCGACGGAAAACGCGATGACGGAGGGCTGGCTCCGGACCGGCGACGTCGCGACCATGGATGGCGAGGGGTACTTTGCCATCGTGGATCGCAAGAAGGACATGATCAACACGGCCGGCTTCAAGGTGTGGCCGAGCGAGGTCGAGGAAGTTCTCTACGCCCACGATGCGGTGAAGCTCGTGGTGGTGGTGGGCGTGCCGGATGATTATCGCGGCGAGGAAGTGCAGGCCTTCGTCGTGCTCAAGGACGAGCATCGCACGAGCGCGGAGGAGCTGGTCGCGTACTGCCGGGCCCGGTTGAGCGCCTACAAGGTTCCGCGGGCGGTGGAGTTCAGGACCGAGCTGCCCATGAGCGACTCCGGCCGGCTCCTGCGGCGCGCGCTGCGGGGCCAGACGGCGGGCTGATGCACTGGATCGGCGTCGACGTCGGCGGCACCTTCACCGACGTGGTGGCCTACGACGAGTCGACGGGCGCGCTCGCGTTCGCGAAGTCGCCGACGAGCCCGGCCGATCCCACCGTCGGCCTCCTCAACGCGCTCGCCAAGCTCGGGGTCGCCCTGCCCGAGACCGGTCGCGTGGTGCACGGCACCACCATCGGCACCAACGCGGTGCTGGAGCGGCGCGGCGCGCCCGTGTGGATGATCACGACCCGCGGCTTCCGCGACACGCTCGAGATCGCGCGCACCAACCGCACGGTGCTCTACGACATCCGCGCGCGCAAGCCCGCGCCGCTGGTGGAGCGTCACCGGATCGTCGAGGTGGACGAGCGGGTCGCCGCCGACGGCACGGTGCTCCGGGCGTTGCGCGAGGACGATCTGCGCGCGGCGATTGGGCGCATCGGGGCGGGGACGAACGGGCCGGCGGCGGGCCCCGACGCGAACGTTTCAACAACGGGCGCCGGCGCGAATGGCGCGGCCAGCGGTCGGGGTGCCGTCGTCATCGGCTTCCTTCACAGTTACCTCAACCCGGCGCACGAGCGGGCCGCGGCGCAGACGGCGGCCGCGCTGCTTCCGGGATGGTTCGTCACGACGTCGGAGGAAGTCCTGCCGGAGTTCCGCGAGTACGAGCGCTTCAGCACGGCGGCGCTGAACGCCTACATCGGACCGAAGCTCAACGGCTATCTGACCAACCTTCGGGCGGCGCTTTCCGAGCGCGGCTACGCGGGCCGCGTGTTCATCACGACGTCGAGCGGCGGGATCATGACGTCCGAGGTCGCCGCGCGGTTTCCCGTCCACACCGTGCTCTCCGGGCCGGCCGGCGGCGTGGCGGCCGCCGTCGCGCTCGGCCGGCTGACTGGCCACCGCGATCTGATCACCTACGACATGGGCGGCACCAGCACCGACGTGTGCCTCATCGAAGACCTCGAGCCGACCCTCACCACCGAGCAGCACATCGCCGGGCTGCCGAACCGGACGCCGCAGATCGAGATCAACTCGATCGGGGCCGGCGGCGGCAGCGTGGCCTGGCTGGATGCGGGGGGGGCGCTCCGGGTGGGGCCGCGGAGCGCGGGCGCCGAGCCGGGGCCCGCGTGCTACGGGCGCGGCGGCACCGAGCCCGCCATCACCGACGCCAACGTCGTGCTCGGCCGCGTCCCGACCGACGTCCCGCTCGCCGGCGAGGTCGCGCTCGACGCCGGGCGGGCGCGACAGGCGCTCGCCACGCTGCTGGGCCGGGTGGCCGGGCTCGCCGACGAGGCGGCGCTGGCCGAGGGAATCATCCGGATCGCCGTGGCCCGGATGGTGGGCGCCATCAAGGAGGTCTCGATCGCCAAGGGCCACGATCCGCGCGACTTCGTCCTCGTCGCCTACGGCGGCGCGGGGCCGATGCACGCCGCGCTGGTCGCCGAGGAGCTCGAGATGGCGCGCGTCATCGTCCCACCGGCGCCCGGCAACTTCTCGGCGTTCGGCTCGCTCATCTCGGATCTCCGCCGCGACTACGTGCGCACGCGCCTCACTCCCACGCGGCGAGCCGAGATGGTGGACGTCGAGCGGGTGTTCGCGGAGATGGAGCAGGAGGCGGGCGCGGATCTGGCCGCCGAAGGCATCGCGCGCGCGCAGGCCTCGTTCGTCCGGACGCTCGGCATGCGCTACGTCGGCCAGTCCTGGGAGCTGCTGGTGCGGGTGCCGGCCGGCGCTGATTCGCTCGGCGCGCTGGAGCGCGCGTTCTACCAGGCGCACGAGCGCCGCTACGGTCACGCCCACGATGGCCCCGTCGAGATCGTCAATTTCCGGCTCACCGCGACCGGGGCCGTGCCCAAGCCGCCGGCGCCGACGTGGTCGGTGACCGGAGCCCTGGCGCGCGCGCGCCGCGTCGAGCGCGCCGTGTACTTCGGCGGCGAGTCGGCGGCGGTGCCGGTGTACGAGCGGACGCGGGTGCCGGGCGGCGTGGCCATCGCCGGGCCGTGCATCGTCGAAGAGATGGGCGCGACGACGGTGATCCCGCCCGGCTGGACGGCGAGGGTGGGCGCGTGGGGTGAGCTGATCCTGACCCGGAGCAGCCTGTGACGGCGGAGGGCGCGCCCCGCTCGGTGAACGCGGCCGTCGATCCCATCACGCTCGAGGTCGTCTGCGAAGGGCTCATCGCGATCGTTCGCGAGATGCGGGCCACCGTCATTCGCGCGTCGTATTCGCCGGTCATCTGGGACATGGACGATTTCTCGTGCGCGCTGTTCGATCCGCAGGGCCAGATGGTGGCGCAGTCGGAGGATCATCCCGGCCACGTGCTGCCCATGCCGTGGTCGGTGCGCTGCGCGATGGAGGACTTCGAGGGCGATCTGCGGCCTGGCGACGTCATCCTTTTGAACGACTCGTACCGCGGTGGGACGCACCTGAACGACGTCACCATGCTCTACCCGCTCTTCGACGGCGGTGAGCTGATCATCTTCCCGGCCGTGCGCGCGCACTGGTCGGACGTGGGCGGCGGCGCGCCGGGCAGTTATTCCGGACTCAACACGAACATCTACCAGGAAGGCGTGCGCATCCCGCCCATCAAGATCGTCGAGGAGGGCAAGCTCAACCGGGCCGCCATGGCGCTGCTGCTGAACAACATGCGGCTGCCCGAGGACCGGCAGGGCGACTTCAACGCCTCGCTCGGCGCGTGCCGCGTGGCCGAGGCGCGCATCCGCAAGCTGCTGGCGAAGTATGGGCGCAAGACCGTGTTCGACTGCATCGCGCTGAACCTCGATCGCTCCGAGCGCCGTCTGCGCGCGCGCATCGCCACGCTGCCGCCCGGCGAGTACGTCTACGAGGACTATCTGGAGTTCTATCAAGACGGTCGGTTCGATCCGGTCCTCATGCGCCTCACCCTCACCGTCCAGGGCGACGGGATCATCGCGGACTTCGCGGGCTCGAACCCCCAGGTGCCCGGCGTCGTCAACTCCACGCTGGCCACCACCGGCGCCGGTGTGCTGGTGGCCGTGAAGGCCGTGCTCGACCCGGACGGGCCGATCAACCACGGGACCTTCCGGCCGATCACGCTGAAGGCGCCCGAGGCCTCCATCGTCGACGTGAAGCTCGACGCGCCCGCGGGCGCGCATGGCGAGGTCCGCAAGCGTGCGGTGTCGGTGATGCTCGGCGCGCTCGCCCAGGTCGTTCCCGACCTCGTGTGCGGCGATCTCTGTGGCACCTCGTTCCCGAACGCCATCGGCGGGCGCGACGAGCGGCGCCAGCGCGACTACGTCTACTACGAGGCGCCCACGGGCGGCAACGGCGCCGGGCGCGAGAACGACGGGGCCAGCGCCTGGGGGAACATCGACTTCGGCAACGTGCGGACCATCCAGTCGGCGGAGGCACTCGAGAGCGGGATGCCGTTGCGCGTGGATCGCAGCGAGCTGCGGCAGGACTCCGGGGGCGAGGGGACGACGCGCGGCGGTCTCGGCATTCGGCGCGACGTGCGGCTGGTCGATGGTGAGGCCCGCTACTCGGTGCTGAGCGATCGGGCCGTCATTCCGCCATTCGGCATCGGCGGCGCCGGCGCCGCGGCGCCGGTGAAGGTCTCGTTGCAACGCGACGGCCAAGACGTCGAGTTCTCGACGCCGGGCAAGGTCACGGGCTACGCGATCATCGCGGGCGACGTCATGGTCTTACAGTCCGCCGGCGGCGGAGGCTTCGGCGATCCGCTCGCGCGCGATCCCGAGCGGGTGCGACACGACGTGCGCGGGGGATACGTCTCCGCCGAGCGCGCCCGTCAGGGGTATGGCGTGGTGCTCACGCCGAGTGGCGAGGTCGACGGCGCGGCGACCGCGACCGAGCGGGCGCGCCTTGTGGCGGGACGCCGGCGCTTCGCGGTCGTGACCGACGAGCGCGACCCCTACGAGGGACGCCGCGGTCGGCATCGGGTGCTGCGCATGACCCCGACGTTCGCGCGCGAGCTTGGTCTCGAGACGGGGGCGCTCGTCGAGCTGCACGGCCGGCATCCGGCGCCGCTGCGCGCCTGGGTTCGGATCGACGCCACCGCGGCCGATCAGGTCGGGCTCGATACGCTGGGTCGCCGGATCCTCGGCGTCGCCCCGGGGGACACGGTGGAGATTCGTTCGCTGCCAATGCCGCCGATTCCCGGTGGGCTCGTCGATCGCTGACCCCGGAACCGCTCACCGCCGGGACATGCTGTTGCGGCGGGTCTTCTCCGGCCGGAAGGTCAGGGAAGATCCAGGCGCTATCGGGCGGGCGATGGACTCTACGAACGGATCGGCTCGGCGCTCGGGGTGAAGGTCGACGTGGGAGGTGAGCCGGGCCGGGCGATTATCATCGGCGAGCTCGCCAAGCACGTTGCCGCGGAACGGACTGGATAATCGGCGGCGGTATGATGCGTCGGGCCGACGCATGAGCCCGGCTGAGGAGGAACGAAGGTGGCGCTCGAGATACCAGATAGCTGGGGATTCACGGGCAAGGTGGCGCTCGTCACCGGCGGAGGGGCGGCCGGGGAAGGGATCGGTAACGGCCGGGCCGCGGCGATCCTGCTTGCCAAGGGAGGCGCGCGGGTCGTCGTGGTCGACCGCGATGGCGGGCTGGCCAAGCGCACGGTGGAGATGATCGGCGAGGCGGGCGGCGAAGGCATGGCGCTCGAGGCCGACGTCACCCGCAACGCCGACTGTGCGGCCATGGTGAAGGCCGTGGTCGATCGGTTCGGGCGTCTCGACTTCCTCGACAACAACGTCGGCATCGGCAGCCGCGGGAGCGTGGTGGACGAGAGCGAGGAGAACTGGCGCCGGGTCATGCAGGTCAACGTCGACAGCATGTTCCTGACGGCCAAGCACGCGATCCCGGCCATGCGGAAGGCCGGCGGCGGTGCCATCGTCAACGTGTCGTCGATCTCCGCATTGCGCCCGCGCGGGCTCACCGCGTACTCGGTGTCCAAGGGCGCGGTGATCGCGCTGACCCAGGCGATGGCGGTGGACCACGGTCGCGAGGGCATCCGCGTGAACTGCGTGGCCCCGGGGCCGGTGTACACGCCGATGGTGTACGGGCGGGGGATGAGCGACGCCGTGCGTGAGCGCCGGAAGCAGGCGTCGCTGCTCGGGATCGAAGGGACCGGCTGGGACATCGGCCACGCCGTGCGCTTCCTGCTCTCCGACTACGCGCGCTACATCACCGGCCACGTCCTCGTGGTCGACGGCGGGACGACCGTCACCGCGCCCGAGCGCGACTCGCGCTAGCCTGGACGATTCCTGAGCGCCCGGAGCGTGAGGCGGGCGGGGCTCGACCCTGCGCCACCCGCCCGGCTTCCCGCTCGTCGCTCAGGAATAGTCCAGGCTAGCCGGAGGCTAGCCGGCCGCTTTCTTTGCCCGCTCCGCCACCGGGAAGCCGGCGCTCTTCCAGGCCGTGAAGCCGCCGTCCATCTCGACGACGGGCTCGAGCCCCATCTGCTGGGCGACGTCGCACGCCAGCGCCGAGCGCCAGGCGCCGTTGCAGAAGAAGACGAACTCCTTCCCGGAGGCGAAGACGTCCTTGTGATACGGGCTGTCCGGGTCGATCCAGAACTCGAGCATCCCGCGCGGGCAGTGGAAGGCCCCGGGGATCACGCCCTCGCGCTCGAGCTCGCGGACGTCGCGCAGGTCGACGAAGACGACGTCGTTGCGCCCGTGGCGCGCGCGGGCCTCCTCGAGGCTGATCGTCTTGATGCGCGACTTGGCCTCGTCCACCAGCTGGCGAAATCCCTTGCGGAGCTTCATGTCGGTCGATCCTCCTGTGGAGTGCCTGCCCTCCGCGGCATGGCGGTGGGCTACGCGCCGACCTGCTTCAGCATGCTGTCGGCGTCGCTGACCTCGAGCTTGCCGGCCTGCTCGACGTTGACCGCCTTGACCACGCCGTCGTCGACCAGCATCGAGAAGCGCTGGCAGCGCACGCCCATGCCGCGCTCGACGAGGTCGAGCTCCAGGCCGAGCGCCTTGGCGAACTTGGCGCTGCCGTCGGCCATCATGCGAACCTTGCCGTCGCTCTTCTGGTCCTTACCCCACGCGCCCATGACGAAGGCGTCGTTCACGGCGATGCACCAGATCTCGTCCACGCCCTTGCCCTTGAGCTTGTCCGCGTTCTGCACGTAGCCGGGCAGGTGCTTGGCCGAGCACGTGGGGGTGAAGGCCCCGGGCACCCCGAAGATCGCGATGCGCTTGCCCTTGGCTTGCTCGCTCACCGTGAAGGCGTTGGGCCCGACGGTGCAACCCGGCCGCTCGGTGGCGATGAACTCGGTCAGGGTGCCGTCGGGAAGTCGGTCACCTGCTTTGATGGCCATGGAATCCTCCTGCTCGTGGTGTGTGGGTGCGGCACAGATCGGCATCACCAGCCATCTCATCCGGTCGCGCCGGGTCGCTCATGGTACGAAGGGTACCCACGCGATGGGAACGCCGGCGTCGGACTGGCGCGCCTTCTCCGTCGCGGTGATCCCGCTGTCGCCCTCGGGCAGCAGGACGGAGGCCGGACGCACGCGACAGAGGTTGGGATCGTCGACGTTCGGCGGCACCACGCCCTCGTCGCGCAGCGCCCGGGCGGCGTTGATGAGCAGCCGCCGGATCATGATCACCATGGCGTCGGTCGTCCCGAGGTGCTCCTGGGTGCGGTCGTAGATCGGGCCCATCGTTTCCGTCATCGCCCGGTCTTGCAAGTTGCCCAGGAAGGGGATGCCGAGGTTCAGCTCTTTCTTTTGAAGCTCGTAGTCGAAGAGGTAGTCGTTGTGGAGATTCGCCTTGGTGTAGAAGCGCAGGCGCGGATCGCTCGTGGCCTCGACGTACCCGCCCCACGCCGCGAACGGATTCCGGACCTGCCGGCGCTCGTCCTCCGTCACCGGCCGATCCAGTCGCCCGCGGATCGCGAACTGCAACGTGTAGTGATCGTCCAGCGGCACCCACGCCCGCGCCTGCACGATGTTGGGATCGCTGGCGGCAATCATCGAGAACAGCGGCAGGATGAACTGGGTGATGCGGTGCCAGTAGAGCCCGTCGACGTCCCATTGGCGGCGGGCCGAGTAGCACGCGCCGTAGTCGGTCGGGAGGATCTCGAGTCGCGGCCGCTTGTCGCGATGCCAGGTGCCACGCTGCTTGCTGTCGGACCGGAGCTTGGCGTGCACGAAATCGATGTGCGACGAGTCGATGTCGCCCTCCAGCGCCTGCACCCAGTTGCACTCCTCCAGCATCATGAGGGGCGGGTAGACCTGCTCGGCGGGCAGCGTGTTGATCTCGAACGCCGGCAGCGCCGGCGGCACCTCGCGCGGGCCCATGTACGTCCAGATCACGCCGTTGACGTCGCGGCAGGGATAGGCGCGGGCGCGGATCTTGTCCTTGAAGGTGCTCTCCACCGGCTCGTTCGGCATGTCCACGCAGCGACCGGTGACGTCGTACTTCCAGCCGTGGTACGCGCAGCGCAGCCCGCAGTCCTCGTTGCGGCCGAAGAAGAGCGCAGCCCCGCGATGCGGACAGTTGGCCGCGAGCAGCCCGACCTCACCGCGGGTGTCGCGGAACATCACCAGGTCTTCGCCGAGCAGGCGCACCTTCTTGGGCGGGCCGTCGGGTGCGGGCAGCTCGGTCGACGGCAACGCCGGCATCCAGTATTGGCGCAGGAGCTCGCCCATGGGCGTACCTCGCCCCACGCGACACAGCAGCTCGTTGTCTTCCCCCGAAAGCATCGCGTGTCCTCCCGTGCGCGCGCGTCGTGGCGCGCCGAGTGTCTCGCTCGCTTCAGCGCTCCCGCCACGCCGCCTGCAAGCGGCCGCCGTAATCGTAGCCGAGATTCGGGCCGTCGTTCCCGGGCGTCACGTGGAGGTCGAAGTGCGGCGGATCCACGGGGTGACTCCTCATGCCGGCGGCGCCGTCGACGCCGGCCGGAGCGTGGCGAGATGACCGAGCAGTAGCTTGGTGACGTCCTCCGGGACTTGATCGGTGATGAAGTGGCCGACGCTGCGCAGCGCTTCGAAGCGGAACGGTCCGGTCACGAAGTCGGCGGTGTACTTCGCGGCCGCGCGGCCGACGGTCGCGTCGCGGTCGCCCCAGATGAAGAGCGTGGGCACGCTCACCGGGCCTAATTCCATCTTCGCGAGGGCGCCAGCGGCCCGGTACCAGGCGAGCGCGGCGTCCAGCGCGCCGGGGGTGCCGAGGACGGACAGGTAGTCGGCGATCGTGGCCTGCGGCACCTGCTGGTCGGCGAGGTTCTTCTTCAGACGGCGCGCGCCGTCCTCCAGGAGCAGTGCCGCGGTGCCCGGATCCAGGAACGATTTGTGGTGGCGGGAGCGATGGCGCTGGTCGTCGGCGTCCTGACGGAACGCCCTCCGGAAGGCGGCGGGGTGCGGCCGGGAGAGAACGGTGAGCGACGCCACGCGCTCCGGATGTTGCCCGGCCAGGAACCAGGCGACCTGGCCGCCCCAGTCGTGGCCGACGACGTGAAAGCGCTCCGCACCGCCGTGACCGAGCGCGCCGGCGATATCCAGGACGTCGGCCACGAGGCGGTCGATCCCGTAGGCGGCGAGGTCTTTCGCCGGGTCCGGCCGGACCCCGGGGGAATAGCCGCGCTGGTCCGGGGCGACGGCACGGTAGCCGGCCTGGGCAAGCGCCGGCACCTGGTGCCGCCAGGAGTGCCGCGACTGGGGGAAGCCGTGGAGGAGCAGCACGAGGGGGGCGCCGGGCGCGCCTGCCACCTCCGCCGTGAACTGTCCCTCGGGGGTGGCGATCGTCTCGGGCATGGCTGGTGTCCCGTCCGGCGCCGTGACGTGGTCGGCGCCTGACTGATGGATACCACGAACGGAGTGCGGTGTTCATCCCTCCCGTCCGGCGGCCCTCGTCCCGCCGGATGCCCAGGCCCGTGTGGACGGCCGCGGCATCGTGTACATTTCAGGCGCACGATACGGGCCGACCCAACCTGGTTCGCGACGGCGAGCGCCGGGCTGATTCGCGACGGCGAGCGCCAGGGGGAGGATATGACGATGGCACTGACCAAGGTGACGGATCTCGCATACGGACGGCTTCGGGCTCCCGACCTGGACGTGGCCGAAGAGTTCCTCACGCATTTCGGGATGGTGCGTTCGGCACGAACGAACGGCGCGCTCTACATGCGCGGCACCGATTCCGCGCACCACATCCACGTCACCGAGAAAGGCGAGCCCGGGTTCGTGGGCCTGGCCTACTACGCGGCGAGCGCGGACGATCTCGCGCGGGTGGCGAAGGCGCCCGGCGCGTCGGAGGTCGAGACCATCGACGAGCCGGGCGGCGGCCGGCGGGTTCGGTTGCGTGAGCCGAACGGCTACCAGATCGAGGTGGTCTACGGCATCGAGCCGCTGAAGCCGATCGACGTGCCCCGCCAGCCGTTGAACATGGGCCTGGACTCGCTGAAGCGGGCGGGCGATCTGATGCGGCTACCGAAGGGCGCGGCGCGGGTGAAGCGCATCGGCCACGGAGTGATGGCCGTCCCGAACGTGAAGGGAACGGCCCAATGGTTCCGCGACACCCTGGGTTTCATCGGCTCCGACGACGTCTACGCCGGCACCGAGGACAACGTCATCGGCTCGTTCAACCGCTGCGACCGGGGGGACGAGTACGTGGATCACCACGTCTTCTTCTGCATGCGCAACGACCGCGCGGGCCTGAACCACCTGTCGTTCGAGGTGCAGGACATCGACGACGTGTTCATGGGCCACGAGCATCTCAAGCAGGTCGGCAAGTACGAGCACTACTGGGGCATCGGCCGGCATCTGCTCGGCAGCCAGATCTACGACTACTGGGCCGATCCGTGGGATCGGGTGCACGAGCACTGGTCGGACACCGACCGCCTGAACGTCCGCAACGGCTCGAACCTGATCTCGGCCGAGCAGGGCCTGGTCTCGCAGTGGGGTGAGCGGCCGTCGGCGAGGTTCATCGGCCACGTGACGCCGTAGCGCAGGCGCGCCGGAGCTTCCGCCGGCGTCGCATCCTGGGCGCCGGCATCGCGGGCATGACCGCGGCGTACGAGCTGGGCAAAGCGGGCTATCACTGCACGGTCCTGAGCGCCACAGGAAGTGAGCATGGCGCCAAAGTGATCGTGGCAGGCCGGCCGTCCCGGGCGGCGGCCGGCGCGGAGTGAGGAGGACACCATGCGGCTGAGTGACAGAGTCGTGATCGTGACCGGCGGCGCGAAGGGCATCGGGCGCGCGTACTGCCTGGGCGTCGCGGCGGAGGGTGCGCGCGTCGTGGTGGCGGACGTCGCGGACCCGAAGCCGGTGGTGAAGGAGATCGAGGCGCGCGGGGGGCAGGCGCTCGGCGTCGAGGGCGATGTCTCCCGCGAGCCGGACACGCAGCGGCTGGCCACCGAAGCGCTCGCTCGCTTCGGGCGCATCGACGTGCTGGTGAACAACGCCGCCGTGTACGGCACGCTCCAGCGCCGGCCCTTCATGGAGATCCCGGTCGACGAATGGGATCGGGTGATGGCGGTCAACCTGCGCGGCCTCTTCCTGTGCGCACGCGCCGTGTTCCCGGCCATGAAGGCGCAGGGCAAGGGCAAGATCGTCAACATCTCGTCCAGCACGTTCTTCAAGGGCGTGCCCGACTACATCCACTACACGACGTCCAAGGGCGGGGTGGTGGGTTTCACGCGCTCGCTCGCACGGGAACTGGGCGAGTTCGGCATTCGCGTGAACGCGATCGCGCCCGGCTTCACGCTCAGCGGTGACAACGAGCAGAACATCTCCGAGGACCGCAAGCGCGCGAACGTGCAGATGCGCATGCTCAAGCGCGCCGAGGTCCCCGAGGACCTCGTGGGCACGCTGGTGTTCCTGGCCTCGGACGACAGTGATTTCATGACCGGGCAGACGCTCCTGGTCGACGGTGGCGGCGCCGTCCATTGAGATGGGGGGCCCCGACATGGCCCCCCATACCCCCCAGCGCTCGGGGCGCCCCGGCAAAGCCGTGGACCCCTCGACACCCCCCAGCGCTCGGGGCGCCCCGGCAAAGCCGTGGCACCCCTCGACACCCCCCCAGCGCTCGGGGCGCCCCGGCAAAGCCG
>JBGPXN010000282.1:0-3831 GCA_041492755.1 Methylomirabilia bacterium
CGGACCGCCTTGCGTCACGATGACGTCAACTTTGAGTCCGACGAGCTCGGCCGCGAGCCCAGGGAGCCGATTCTGTTTGGCGTCGGCCCACCGGCCCAGGTAGACGACGTTCTGCTGCTCGACATAACCGAGCTCCTGGAGAGCCTGTCGCAGCGGCAGCGGTGGGGCACCGTCCGGCGTCCGCCCGCCACCGGACAAGAACCCGACCCGCCACGTCTTGCCCCGCTGCTGCGCGCCGGCGGTGAGCGGCGCAGCGGCCAGGCCGAGCGCGACGCCGGCGATAAACGAGCGCCGGTCCATCATGGACAATCTCCTTCCGCCAACGCCTCCGGGATCGTGAGACCGGCGACCTTGATGCGTCATGCCGCCACCGCCGTGTGCTGGCTGAGCACCGCCGCGATCTTCCGCCAGCCGTCGATCCTGCGCAACTTGATTTGCTCGCTCGCCACGAGGCTGAAGAGCATAGGCGGCATAAAGCCACTTCTCGGACACGGGCGCCCTGGCGCCGCCCCCGCCCCTCCACCCTCCGCTCGTTAGCATGCCCCTCCGGTTCGCCACGCTGGCCGCTGGCTGCTATACGCGCCTCCGCCTCAGGTCTTGCAGGCTGCCGGGCGATGTTGTCATGGCGCCCCTGCCATCCGTGTTGCCGGAGGCGTTGCCAAACAGTAGGGCTCCCTCGCTCCACGGGCGTTACCCCGCTTCCTCGCTACGACGAGCCCGTCCTCCATCCTCTCGTCGTCGGCCGACTTCCCGGGCGCTCCGGTTATACGGCCGACCTGGCTCCGCCGATTTCCCGGCGGGACGAGGAGGACTTCTCCAGTTGCTCGGCGCCTTGTAGTCGATGACGAACCCAGCCGGCGACGACATCGCGCGTACGCTACGTGCCTTCCCGACCGCTGACAACCACGCGATCGTGACACGTCATGATAGGCTGAGCGGCGCCGTGCCGGACCACACGGCCGCGTGCAGAACCCGACGATCCAGGAGGTCGGCCATGCCGATGGAATCTCTCGCAGAGCTGATTCGGTTCGCTCCCGACGTCTACGGCTTCCGCTGGGTGAACCACGTCGCGATGTTCATCGTCACGGGTGCGGGCGTCATCCTCGTCGACCCGAACGGACAGGTGAACCCGCGCACGCCCAGCCTGATCAGGGAGGCGATACGCTCGGTGACGGAGCAGCCGGTACGCTACCTCGTGTACAGCCACTCCGCCTTCGACCACAGCACCGGTGGCGCCGTCTTCGCCGACACTGCGCGGTTCGTCGGGCACAAGAACACCGTGGACCGGATCAAGGCCGCCAAGGCCCCGGGGACGCCTCCCCCCGATATCGTGTTCGACAAGAAGACGACCCTGGAGCTGGGCGGGCGTCGCGTCGACCTCTACCCGGCCGACCTCTCGCCGACCGACGACTACATCGTCGTCCACGACCCGGCGGGCCGGGTGGCCATGTTCGTCGACCTCGTCCAGCCACGGAACATCCCGTTCCGCACCCTGCTCGGCCACCCGGAGCGGATCGTCGAGCGCCTCCAGTGGCTGGAAGCCACGCTGGACTTCGACGTGATCGTCTCGGGCCACGCGACACCGCAGATGAGCGGCACGAAGCAGGACATCGCCGAGCAGCGCCGGTATTACGGCGATCTCTCGAACGCGATCGCGACCGCGCGGGCGGCCGGTCTCGCCGACGGCTCGCCCGAGATGACAACCCTGGCGGGGAGCATCCTGCACCCGAAGTACGGCGGGTGGCGGCGCTTCGACGAGTTCCTGGCGCTGAACATCGAAGGCATGATCGCCTGGCGCGCCGGGAAGTCGACCTCCAGGCATTAGACATGGGGACCCCGATATGGCCCGACACTAGGCCGTCCGAGCAATCCGCGGTCGGCGGTGTACTCAATCCATCACGATCACGCCGCGCGCGACCTGCCCGCTCGTCAGCAGCCGGAACCCCTCGTTGATCTCGTCGAGCTTGTAGGTCCGGCTGATCAGCCCGTCGACGTCGATCTTCTTCTGGAGGTAGAGATCGGCCAGCCGCGGCAGATCGACGCTCGGCCGGATCGACCCGTAGAGGGTCCCCTTCAACGTCTTCTCTTGCAGCGCCATGAGATACGGCGGCACCGGCGCCCGCACGTTCATTGCCGCCATGCCGACGATCACGGCGGTGCCGCCCGGCCGGATGGCGTCGAGGATCTGGAGCGTGGTCGCTTCGCTGCCGATGGCGTCGAACGCATAGTCGACGCCCCGGCCGCCCGTCAGCTCACGCGCGCGCTCGACGATCTTCTCTTTCGAGCCGTTCACGGTGTGGGTGGCGCCGAACTGGCGCGCGAAGTCGAGCTTCGAGTCCAGGAGATCGCACGCCACGATCATGCCGGCGCCGACGAGGCGACCACCCTGCACGACGTTGAGTCCCACCCCACCACAGCCGATCACCAGCATCGAGGCGCCGGCCTCGACCTTGGCGCAGTTGGTGACGGCGCCGACGCCGGTGGGCACGCAGCAGCCCATGAGCGCGGCCTGCGCGAACGGCACCGCCTTCGGGATCGGGACCAGCATCTCGGCCGGACAGACGACCTGCTCGGAAAACGTCCCGATGCGCGCCATCTGGAAGATGGGCTCGCCGTTGCGCTTGAGCCGCGTGCTGCCGTCGAGCATCGCCCACCGCACCGACGTGTAGCCCTCGCAGAGGATCGAGCGCCCCGTCGAGCAATAGAAGCAGCGGCCGCAGTGCACGCGGAACGAGAAGATGATGTGGTCGCCCGGCTTCACCGTGGTCACGCCGGCGCCGACCTCCTCCACCACCCCCGCCGCCTCGTGCCCCAGGACCATGGGCAGCGGCAGCGGCCAGTCGCCGTTGATGATGTGCCAGTCGCTGTGGCAGACGCCGGTGGCGCGCACGCGGACGCGGGCCTCCCCCGGCTGGGGCCCCTGCTGTTCCACGTCGACGACTTCGAGCGGTGTGTTCGGCTTGTAGAGGACGGCAGCTCGCATCGTTCGTGTCTCCTCTCCTGGTGCGGGGCTCTCAGCTCGTGAGCTCGATCTGGGCGGCCATCGCCACCGTGCCCTCCGGGGTCACGGCCCAGACCTCGCAGCCGTGATCATCGGCGGTCGGCCGGCCGCGCAGCTCGAATGGCGCGGTAGCAAAGAGCGGCGCCCGCGCCTGGGTCGTGTACGTGAGGAAGGTGCGGCCGCCGGTGTGGTCGCGGGCGAAATCGATCAGCGCCGTGGAGGTGAGCGGTCCGTGCACGACCAGGGCGGGATAGCCCTCCACCTCGGTGGCCCAGACGTGGTCATAGTGGATGCGGTGGCTATTGAACGTCAGCGCCGAGAAGCGGAAGAGCAGCACGGGATCCGGGACGATCCGGCGACGCCAGGGCACGTCGGCCGGGACCTCCTCCCGGCGCGGCGCCTGGTTTCGGGCGCCGTCCTTCACCTCTTCGCGGAACACCGTCCGGCGCTCTTCCTCCAGGGCCAGGCCCTGCGGCGTGAAGATCCGGCTCAGCACGGTGGCGAAGACCAGCGTGCCGGTGCTGCCGCTCTTGAGCGCGATGTCCGAGAGCTCGGTCTCGCGCCGGACCGTCTCGCCGATCCGGATGGGGCGGTGGAAGCGCAGGCGCTCGCCGGCGAACATCCGGCGAGGCAACGGCATCGGCGGGATCACACCGGCCTCGACCGGGGTGCCATCGGGCCGAAGGCCGTCGGGACCGAGCCGCGGGAGGAAATAGAGGATGTGCCAGCCAGGGGGCAACGGATCGCCGTCTCCGAGCTCGGGCTCCGGACGCCCGAACGCCAGCCGGAGCAGGTTCGCTGGCCCGGCGGTGATCACGTCGTTCGAGACG
>JBGPXN010000107.1:0-14892 GCA_041492755.1 Methylomirabilia bacterium
CCTGGAACCCGAACGCCTCCGCGACCGACGCAAAATCCACGTCCGGAAACACCGACTTCCCCACCGGAAGCTTGCGCATCGCCAGGAAGTGCAGCTCGGCCCCATAGGCGCAATCGTTCATCAGCACGATGATCAACGGGACATCCTCCCGGATCGCGGTTTCCAGCTCGCTCATGGTCATGAGGAAGCCGCCGTCGCCGATGATCAAAACCGTGGGAGTGCGGGGCCGGCCCTTCGCCACGCCCAGCGCCGTGCCGAAGCCGAGACCGATGGAGGCGAACTCACTTGTCATCTTCAAATGGCCGGGTGTGGGGACGGTCAGATAGGGCAGGACGCCGAGGAAATTGCCGGCGTCGTAGACGACGTTGCGCTCCCGGGGCAGCAGCTTGTCGAGCTCGACCCCCAACGCGCGGGGATCCACCGTGCGCGGCGTGTGGGCGACCTCGAAGTCGAGAGCGATGTCAAAACCCGCGATGCTGGCCAGGGTTTCCGCGCTGTGGAAGGGTTTGTCGGCGGCGGGCCGCTCGGGCAGGGCGGCCAGCAGCTGCTCGGCCACCCGCCTGGCATCGCCCACCACCGCCACATCCGCTGTGGTCCACCGGCCGATATGGGCCCGCACGGAATCGACCTGGACGAGTGGTACCGGCGGAATCGCTGCCCCAAAGCTCATGGTGAGAAAGTTCAGCCCGGCGCCAAACACCAGCACGCAATCGGCCTGGTCCATCATGCGTCGGCCCATGGTGTGGGAGAAGGATCCGAGGATGCCCAGGTTGCAGGGATGGCCGTGGAACATGTCCTTGCCGCGAGCCGAGGTCATCAGCAAGGCGCCCGTTTTGTCCGCCAGGGCTTCCAATGCGGCCTTGGCCCCGGCCCGATGTGCTCCCATGCCGGCCACGATCAGGGGGCGCCGGCTCTTGCCGAGAAGAGCCACGACGACGTCGATGGATTGTCCGCGGGCGCTCGCTGGCTGGCCGACCGGGAGGGGCTGCGGTGTGGCCTGACTCCACACCTCCACGTTCATCATCTGTACGTTGGTGGGCAAGAGGACAGCGGCCAGGGTCCCTTGATTCGCGGCGGCCACGGCATCGCGCAGGGTCTGGCGTGCGGTCGCCGGGCTGGCGGCGGTGAAACAGGTCAGCCCCGCCGCGCCCAGCACGGCCTGAGCGTTGAAGCCCTTGTAGTCGGGACCGATGGTGTTGACGGCTCCGCTCGCAACGGCGGCATCGCCATAGATCACCAGCACCTTCGATCCCATGCGACTGGCCGCCACCGCCGCGTGTAACGCATTGGCCGTGGCCGGTCCCCGCCCAATGAGGGCCACGCCGAGCTCTCCGGTGGCGTAGGCATAGCCCTCGGCCATGGCGACGGCGTTGTTCTCGTGCCGCGCTCCCACGAACTTGACGCCCAAGGCGTCCAGCGTCACGGCGAAGACTGCCGTATCGTCGCTCATGAGCCCGAACACGGTACGCACGCCCAAGGCGTGCATGTCCTCGGCCAGGGCCTGGAACACCGGTACGATCCGACTATCGTGCATCGCCGTCCTCGCCTCTCCCCTGTCGGCCCCCGGCTCGCGGTGCGCGACTCGGAGCGGCGCCGGCTCAGCCGGTCCGCCGCCGTCTCAGTACGTCAGGAAGATTCGCTCGATCTCGTCCGGCTTCGATGTCCGCGTCAGGGCCAGCGCCAACAGCACCCGCGCCTTCTGCGGCGTGAGGTTGTCGCTGATCAGCACGCCGGCATCGCGCAGGCGCTGACCGCGAAACGTGCGGCCGCTCCCGGCGCGCGTGCATTGCAGGACCACGACCCCCTCGGCAACCGCCGTTTTCATCGCGTTCAGGTCGGCCGGTGTGACCATGCCGGGCGCGAACCCCGCAACGACTAAGCCCGTCGCGCCAGCCGCGACGAACGCGCGCACCGCGGTGCCGTCGCTCCCCGTGTACGAGTACGCGATATCGACTCGCGGCAGCGCGTCGAGATTGCGCGCGTCGAACTCGGTGTCGGGCGCCACCTTCCGGATCGGACGGCGATAGAACGCGATCGCATCACCGTCGGCGTGGCCAAGTGCACCGAAATCGGCTGAACGGAACGTCTGCAACCGCGTCGTCGACGTCTTCGTCACGTCGCGCGCCGTGTGGATCTCGTCGTTCAGAAGTACGAGTACACCCATGCCGCGCGCCATCGGGCTCGCGGCCGTCCGAACGGCGTTGACCAGATTCAGCCCGGCGTCGCTGGAGAGCGCGCTGGCCGGCCGCTGCGATCCGACGACGACGACCGGAAGGCTGATCTTCAACGTCAGGTTCAGGAAGTATGCGGTCTCTTCGAGGCTCGCGGTACCGTGGCCGATGACGATCCCCGCAAGATCGGGATACTCGGCGACGAGCGCGTCGCAGCGGTGCAGGAGAGCCTTCCACTCGGTGAAGTAGATGGCCGTGCTTGGCACGTTGGCGAATTGCACGGGAATGACGTCGGCGACCATCTTCAACTCGGGGAAGCGCGTGACGATCTCGTCCGCGTGCATCATGACGCCGTTGGCGCTGTAGTCTTGCAGATCGAGCGGCGTCTTGCCGACCGACGCAATCGTGCCACCGGTTCCGATGAACGCGACTTTCGGGAGCCCCACCCCAGCACCATCGTGTCGTACGACGCGCTCTGTCAAGCGAGAAACGAGGGACCTCTCAGGGTTCCCGCTTTCATTGCTTTCGGCGATCCACGGTTCAGCGCCGACCAGGCGCGCCGAGCGAGCGTCGAAGCTTCTGCTCGTGTCGCGTGGGGCGAGACGCCCCTCGCTGTGCGGAATCCGGCGTGCCGGCAACGAACGGAACGGCGCTCGCCGTCACGGGGTTATCGGCCGGTACGTCACGCCTCCCATCGTCAGGCCGCGCGGTCGCTTGCCGTCGAACGACGAGCGAAGGCGCGCATCGCAGGTCGCTCGCGGATCTGCTGGTTGCGCACTACAGGCGGAAGCACGCTCAGCCTTCGACCTCGAAGCAGTAGGCGAGGCCTGAGCGATTCTCGCCACTGCTACTTCCAGCCCCCGCAACCACGCTCGAAGGGGCCAGGCTTGATTAGCTTGGCCCCTTCCTCTATCCGCAGTGACGGAAGCCGTCGAGCTGTTCCTCGAATGCGCGGATCCGGACGAGATCAGCCGTCGAACGCGTGCCGAGATATTCGTGACGCGGTTCGAAGCATCGAATGGGTAGACTTCGCGTCCTGTTAGGACGGGAAGTATGCCGAGTCCTCGAACGACAGTTGGTTTGACCGGTCTCGTCGACTTTGACAGGATCTCCTGACGATGGCCGAGAACTCTCCTGACGTCGTGATCATCGGCGGCGGCATTGCCGGCATGACTACCGCGTACGACCTGGCGAAGGCTGGCGTGCCGAGCGTCGTCGTCGAGCGCGACGCGATCGGCAGCCACGCTTCCGGCTTCGCGTACGGAGGGCTGAGCCCGTTGAGCGGCTTCGGCATTCCCGGGCCCATGGCCGAGATCGCCCAGGACGGGATGCGATTGCATCGTGAGTTGTCGAAGAGCCTCCTGGACGAAACCGGGATCGACGTGGATTTCCGCGTGCGCTCGTCTCTGGCCCTGGCCTTCACCGAGTCGGACGTGCAGAGGCTCCAGGCCGCGATGCCGTGGCAGCAGCGGCAGCCAGGCTACGCGGTGCGCTGGCTCGACATCGCGGAGGCTCGCCGGGTGGAACCGCGGATCTCGGACGAGACGCTCGGGGCAACGCTGATCGAGGGTGGGGGCGCGGTCGAACCCTATCGGCTGGTGCTGGCGCTCACCCGGGCCGCCGAGCGTCTCGGCGTGAGGGTGCGACACGGGCGGGTAATCGGCCTGCGACGCGACCGCGGGCGCGTGACCGGTGTGGTCCTGGAGCGCGAGGTGCTGAGCTGCGCGACCGCGGTGCTCGCGCTTGGTCCGTGGAGCGCCGATGCGTCGGGCTGGATCGGCGTGCCGATCGACGTCCGTCCGATCAAGGGGCAGATCCTCCGCCTGCAGGCTCCCGGTCCGCCGATCGAATGTTCCGTCGGCTGGGGCCACAACTACGCCACGACGAAAACCGACGGCCTCCTGTGGGCGGGGACCACCGAGGAAGAGGCAGGCTTCGACGAGGAGTCGACGCTCACGGCGCGCGACGAGATCGGCGCTGCCCTCTTGAGGATGTTGCCGGCGATGGCGGACGCGCAGGTCGCGCAGCAGACCGCCTGCCTGCGTCCGGTGGCCTCCGACGGGCTTCTCGTGCTCGGCGGTGTGCCGGGGGTCGATCACCTCTACGTGGCGACGGGCGGCGCCCGCAAAGGCATCCTCTACGGTCCCGCCATGGGGCACGCGATCGCCGATCTCGTCCTCGGTCGGGACACGCGAGTTGCGCTCGACCAATTCGCGCCTGGCCGCTTCGCCGCCGCTCGCGAAGCGCCGCGGCGCGCGTGAAGCCAGGCGCGACTCACGGTTCTCCACGGGGACCGAGCCACCCATCGTCGTGCGATGCATCAGGCGGCGCTGGGGCATCTCGTAGTCCTGGATCGCCCGATGCTGGACCATGCAGTTGTCCCACATCAGCACGTCGCCGGGGCGCCATTGATGACGATACACGAACGCGGGCTTGACGATGTGATCCGCCAGTGCGGCGATCAACGCCTCCGCCTCGTCGGGCTCCATCCCGTCGATGCCGGTGCAGTCGTCGCGCATCACGTAGAGACATTTGCGACCGGTCGACGGATGAGTCCGTACGATCGGATGGCGAACCGGTGGGTTCCGATCGATTTCGGCCTGGGTGGGCGTGAGAGCCCGCTTGCGTCCACGGAAATCGAACACGGCCTGTCGTCCCTCGAGGCTGCGCTTCATCGCATCCGGCAAGGCATCCCAGGCCGCTGCGGCGCTCGCGAACTCGGTGTCGCCGAGCGGGAGCCCGTGCAACTCGGGAACCTCGATGGCGTACAGGATGGTCCCGCGCGGCGGTCTCGCGGTGTAGCTCATGTCGCTGTGCCAGTTCTCGCCGGCGCGGCGCACGCCGGTCGGTCGGCCGCCTTCGGTGATGTTGGACAGGACCACGATCTCGGGGTTGCCGGGCACGCTCCAGCGTTCTCCGAAGATGTTGAATTCGATCTTGCCGAAGCGGCGCGTGAACGCGACCTGCTGGGCGGGCGTGACCGCCTGCCCACGGAAGAAGATGACACCGTATTCGTTGTAGGCGCGTTCGATCGCGGCAAACGTCGCGTCGTCGAACGGCTGCGAGAGATCCACGCCCGCGATCTCGGCGCCGAGCACGGCTGCGGTCGGAATGACTTTCATGGTGCGTCGACGTCTATCACAACCCGGCGCGCTGTATCAAACGTCCGAGCGAAGGAGGTCATCGAGCATGGCACGACTGAACGGGAAGGTGGCCGCCGTGAGCGGCGGAGCCTCAGGGATCGGCGAAGCCACGGTGCGACGGTTCGTGACGGAAGGGGCGAAGGTCGCGTTCGCCGACCGCGATGTCGAGCGGGGCAAGCGCGTCGCGGCGGAGATCACGGCGAGCGGCGGCGACGTCGTGTTCGTGGAAGCGCACGTGGAACGCGAGGCCGAGGCTGCGACGTTCGTCGCGCAGGCAGCGCAACGCTTCGGCCGACTCGACATCCTCGTCAACAACGCCGGAGTTCGGCTGTATCACACGGTGGAAGATGCCACGTCCGAGAGCTGGGACGAGATTCTCGGCGTGAATCTCAAGGGCTACGCGTTCTGCGCGAAAGCGGCGATTCCGCTCCTGCGGCAGGCCGGTGGAGGCAGCATCGTTAACGTCGCCTCGGTGCGCTCGGTGACGAGCATCGGCAAGACGACGCAGTACGACACGACCAAGGCGGCGGTGGCCGGGCTGACACGCGGGATGGCGGCGGATCACGCCGCGGACGGCATCCGGGTGAACGCGGTCTGCCCCGGGCCGATCTACACGCCCTTTCACGAGAAGCGCAATCAAGCGATCGGCCGGACGTTCGAGCAATACCGCGATGACGCGGCCAAGGGCACGCTGCTCCGGCGTCACGGCACGCCCGATGAAGTCGCCGCGTGCATCCTGTTTCTCGCGTCCGACGACGCCTCGTACGTGACCGGAACACTATTGTTCGTCGACGGCGGCTACACCGCGATGTGACCGACGCGCTTCGGCTCGCAACGCGGCGACGTCGTCGCCGCTGGGGCGCTAACGCTTCTTCGGAGACCAGCCGTACGCCTTGGCGCAGGCGCCGCCCATCAGCATTGCGCGTTCACTGTCGCTCAGGCGATTGGTCCGGCGGAATGGGTCTACGGCCTGTTCGTAGTTGACGACTGCGAACGCGCGAGTCCAGTCCGTACCCCACAGGCAGCGTTCGAAACCCCACGCGTCGAACACGCGGGCGAGCGGGTCCCAGATGTCCGGGAAGGGATACGGCTCTTTGGAGAGCGTGCAGGCACCGCTGACCTTGATCACCGCGTTTGTCCGCCTCGCGAGATCTAGTACCTTCGGCAGATCGGCCCACGGCTGTGGCGGGGCGGGCGGCGTTCGGGGCTGCATGATGGCCAGATGGTCGATGATGAATCGCGTGTCGGGGTGGCGATCGATCAGCGCTGCACCCGCGTCCACGTTGCCCCAGCACAGCATGTTGACCGGAAAGTCGTGCCGAACCGCCGCGCGCAGAATTCGGTCGAGGCCCGGGTCGTTTGGCTCGCGCCCCGCTTCTTTGGTCATCATGATCCGGATGCCGACTGTGCCCGGCGTCTTCTTCCAGTCGGCGATGACATCGGCCACAGCCGGATCATCCGGATCGACCGGCTTGACGAGGGCGAACCGACCGGGATGAGCCCGCTGCACTTCCACGGCATAGCTCGCGTCGTAGCGGTACATGGAAAACGCGGAAATGAAGATCGCGCCGTCGACGTCGACCGCGTCCATGGCCGCCACCATCTCGCCACCGGTGACGTGATCAGGCCAGTTCGGGACACTGTGCCAGGGACGTTTCGGTGTGTTCGCCTCGTAGACGTGGACCTGGGAATCGATGATCGTCATCGGGACGTTCCTCCGTGCCGCTCGGATTCTTCGTCTATGTTGGGCCGGACGTCAAGCACGCGTGCGGCCGACTCATCGAACATCGCTCCAGTACGCTTCGGGAAGCGTGTAGCACTGTGCAAATCCAGCCCCAGCAACCGCACCAAGACTCCACAACGGCGCCCGACTAGTTAGTTAGCGGCAGGTAGGGAAGGAGCACGGTGATCAGCGCGTAATAAAATCGCGTACTTGAATTACGTAAGTTCGATCACGTCCCGTTGGGGATTTGAACGCGTGGTGCGGCGCGCGGACCCCCGAGGGCTACTCAGATGTCCGGGTGATGGCCGCGCCCCGAGCGTCAGGGGCTTTTTACGCCGGGCGATCGCCATGGCGGCGAGCTGACGCTCGAGGGACGCCCGGCGTCCGAGGTGGTCCTTCTGCCCCGCGCACGCTTCTCCACGGCCTTTGTCCAGCTCACGGCGGCTCTCACGCGTCCGCGCCGCCGCGGTCCGTGCGTTGCTCGCGCTCGGGAGCATGACGTCGAGAGTTGCGCTTCGAGCGCCGGCCCGTGGACGCCGGTGGACGCGGAGTGCCGCCTGGTGCCGCCTGGTGCAGAGGAGAATCCGCCAAATTACCGGAATGTTGAGTGGGCGGCTCTACGAATCCCTTACCCTCCACCACTGAAAGATCAAATAGTTGCAGTGCTTTGTGGACGCCGGTGGACGCGAACGGGCGCGGCCGCCGGCGTCCAAGTACGCGGTCCTCCTGGCGCTCCTCGACCTCGCCGCTCGAACACACGACGCGATCCGGCGGTCCTCCTGACGTCCTCACGACACGGCAACTCGCCGAGAAGATCGTGGAGGTCTACTGGCCCCAAAACACGGCCGTTTGCGCATGGACCAGGCGCGAAGGCGCTCGCGCGGAACGTAGGCGGTCAGGCGGAGATCCTCGCCGACATCGCCGGGTTCCGCGCCCAGTGCGTTCTCGACCCCGCAGCGCCTCTCTGGGAGGCCCGGCGGGCGAATGCCGCCGGGTTCGAGCGTCTGGTGCAGCGCGGGTTAGAGTGGAAGCTGATCGAGATGCCGCTCCCGCGCCTCCAGGTCATCGGTTCGGCGGTGTCGGAGTTCATCTACAACGTGCCTCGCTCGGGGCGTGACCGGCGGCGAGCCGCTCGAAGTCGGCCATGAAGCCGGCCGTGCGGTGGTGTGCCCGACGCACGTCCGCGCCGAGTGCCGCCCAGTCGCGAAGGAGGCCGGAGCGCTCGTAGCAGCGCCTGGCGTTCTCGAAGTGCGACAGCGCTGCGTCGTAATACCTGCTCTTCTTCGCGTTGAGGATGCGCATGCCCAGTGCGCGGTAGACCCTGGCCGCCACGTCCGGGTGCGACCTCCCAAGGCGCCTGGCGGCGGGCTCTGTCTGGTGGCGGCTGAGCTCCTCGATCTCCGCGTCGGTCGCCGTGTGAAGCTGTCTCGCGAGACGCTCGATCTCCCGCGTCTCGAGCCAGAGCTCGATGAGCGCCCCGAGGTCCGCGCGCTCAGCCGTGTCCATCGCCTTCGCGTGCCATGCCGCGCGCTCGGCTTGCGGCACGAAGCGCATGAGCTCCTGGTCGCTGAACGTACTCGGGTTCTCGCGGAACTCGGTCCAGGCCTCCTCGAGCACATCGTCGCCCCGGCCGAGTTTCGTGAGCAGCTCGCGCTTCAGCTTCGCGAGGTCGTACTGGGCCATCGAGCCGTGCGGGTGCTTCCTGTCCACGGCGAGACCGCGATCCACCCAGGCGAGCGCCTCGTTCAGCTTGCGCTTCGCCTCGAGCATGGTGGCGACCGCGAGGCAGTCCTGGGCCGAGAGCTGGCTCTGCTTGCAGACCGCGACGCAAGCCCGCACGTCGCGCCGGTGGGTGTAGACCGCGCGCAAGACTTCGCCCCAGCGGCGGCGCGTGGACGCGGGGTCGCGCCGGTGCGCGCTCTCGGCGGCCTGCCCGGCGGCGTCCGTCGCCTCGAAGCGGGCCTTCGCCTGGCGTTCGAGGGCGGCGAGGCTGTCCTTGTGCATCATCTTCACGGCATCCCGCTCGAGGGTGGACGCGAAGCCGTACGGGTCGTTCTCCATACGCTCGAGCAGCCACCTCGCGGTCGCGTCGGGATCCGCCCCGGCCGCCTGCCGCGCCTTGGTCCAGCCGCAGTAGAGGCTCACGACGAACATCCCGAAATTGCGGCTCGAGTCATCGAGCTCCTCGGCCTTCTGGTAGCAGGCGGCGAGGGAAGTCGTGTAGAGGCTCACGGCTCGCTCGGGGTCGGCATGGACGAGCTTTGCGAGCTGACCGGCGACGCCCTCGAGGCTCGAGACGAAGTCCCGGCCGGCCCCGTACGCGATGAAGCGGCCTGGCTGGAGCGCGACCTCCATGATCGCCTCCAGCGGGTCTCGCCGTCGGGGTCTCCGGGTCACAGCGGCAGGCGCTTTCTGGTGATGGCCCGCCAGAGGTTCTTCCGGCGGGCGTGCGAGCCGGCCCACGCGTGCACCAGCCGCTGGTACGCCGTGGAGTCCAGCTCGAAGACGGCGGCGAGCCACTCGGCGCAGTCGTCGTAGTTCGACCCGGTCGCGCTCGCGGGGTCCGGCACCAGGCCCGCCGCGTGACGCCACCAGAACGCGAGCACCTCCGGGAACAGATCGGCGACCCCCAGGCGCTCGACCCAGCGGCGCCGTGATGCAGTGACGGTGGGCTCGCCTTGGCATCGGGTCGACAAGAGCCGGTGGAGCGTGGGCGACGTTCGGCGTAGCGAGGATCCAACGTCGAGGTCGAGCGTCAGCGTTCCGAGCGCGTCTCGAGACTGCGGGAGCGCGGCCGGCGCGCGCCCCGTCTCGTCCAGCCACTCCCGCACGGCCTGGCGGAACGACGGCGCGCCATCCGCCCCCGCGCGGGCCGCATCAACTAGGGCATGGACCCAGACCGAGCCGGGCGGCTCATCTCCGTCGGACTCGCGCTCGAGGGTCGCCTCGACGACGAGCGACCGCCAGTCGGCAAAGAGCCGGTCGCGCATGCTCGCGAACCGCGGCGATCGAACCTGCCGCAACGCCTCCAGGGTCGCGTCCCCGTCCGCCCAGCGACGGCCGACCGCGACCTGAAGCTCGAGCGCGCAGACCAGCTCGTCCTGGCCGAGTCCCGTGGCGACCTTTCGCCAACTCTCGAGGAGGCGGAACGCGTCGGCAGGCGAGTCGCTCCCGTAGCGCAGCACGGGGCGGGAGATGAGCAGCGTCTCCCGCGGGTCCCACGTCTCCCCGGTCTTGAGGCGCAGCAGCGCGCGCACGGCGGCCTCGATGAGAGGGCCCGTCTGATCGAACGATTTCCGGCGGAGGAGATCCGCGACGAGAGGGAGCGCGAGCTTCCAGTCCTGCGCGATGTTCTTGCGGCTGGCCTCCTCGAAGAGCGCGGGATCCCACCGCTTGGCGAGCGCCTGGTGGATCTTGAACCATCCCGAATGGGCGGCTCCGAGAACCTTCGCCCAGTGGCTCGCGCTCCGGTGCGCAGCGATGCCCCTCAGGACCGCCTGCTGCTCCGCGGCGCCAAGCCCGCGGATGAACCGCGCGATCGTGTCGTCGTCCAGGCTCACGATCTTGGCCGACGCCTCGAGTTGCCGGACGGCGTCGACGAGCTTGAAGGCGCTGCGCCCGTCCTGCCGGTACGCCCGCCATTCCCATTCCAGGAGACAGCCGGTCACCTCGGGGCCGAGGGGGCACCCGTCGCCAGACGACGGGTCCATCCACTCGGGCAGTCCCGACCCGATCTCCGCGTCCAGCTCCTCGATGGCGGCGAGGAAGCTGAAGTCGGGGTCCAGTTCCTCGTCCATCACGCGCTCCAGGATCTTCCGCATCCTGGCCGCGAGGGGTTCGAGATCCTGCGCCAGGCTGGACCCGTCCAGGTATGGCTCCTCCCAGTGGTGCTCGCGGACGACGTACCGGCCGTCCTCGTCTCCCGACTCCACAACGCAAGCCTCCCACTCGCTCCAGGCTTTGTCCCACTCCTCGCGGATCTTGGCGCTGCCCGGGGATGGCGGCGCCTTCGTGCGACTCCTCGCGCGGGATGCCAGAAGCCTACGAAGCGTCGCGCCCGTCTCCGCGCCGAGTCGCGCCAAGAGGCGATCGCGCTCGCGCTCATCCAGCACCAGGAGCGCGCACGCCAACACGCGCTGGATCTCCTCCTCCGACAGGCCGTGCGAAAGCAGCTCGAGCAGCGCCCGTTCCTCCGCGCGGTCGTCGCGCTGGTCGTTCCTGCGCCCTCGCGCTCTTGCCGTCAGTTCGGTCGCCTCCTCTCGAAGCCGTTCCCGTTCGCCGCTCGGTGCCCCGCGCTGCGACGCCCAGTGGGCGCTGCCGAGTGGACGGGCTTCTGCTTCCTCGCCGACGACCGGAGCGGTCACTCCTATCGACGGCCGAGCGGCGCCGAGCATCGTACGCCAGGACGACGAGCGGGCGCCGAGCTTCCGAGTCGACGGCGTCCCGTTGCCTGATCGCCGACAGGACCGCTCGGGGGCATCCGTCCGGGAGCACGGCGCCAGGCATTCCGGCCGACGACTTGAACGTACTATCGGCGTGAGCCATGACGCAGTTGCCCGACCGGCTTTGGGGTCTGGACCGACGCTCGCGAGCGGCATCACCTCTCTCACGCCCAGGTGCAGATGGCGCCCAAGCTCGGCCTGAACGGGAAGAAGCTCGGCAAGCTTGACCGCCACGGGCAGGAACCCTGAAAGGCGCCTCTCCTGGAGTTCATCGAGCGCCTCTACGTGAAACGCTTCGGCAAGCGCGGCCCGGACTCGTCGTGTCGATCGAGGAACGGGCTTGACGCGATAGTCCAGGATTGCATACCATTCCGGTATGCCTCGCGCCAGCGTTCACTGGACGCTGGTTTTCACGGCGGCCAGTCTCGAGCACTTGGCAGAACGGAATATCGAGGCAGCGGACGTCGCGGACGCCGTGTACGGCCAGCATGGGCCGGCACGCGTGCGTCGGGGCGGTCGGGGTATCCGGCAACGCTGGTTCGTGATGGCGCCACTGGAAAGCGGTGAACTGCTGACGTGCGTGTTTCGGGCAGCGCTCCCGCGGGATCTCAAGACGGCGGGCGTATTCGTCATTTCCAGTGCAGGGCGACAGGAAGCTCCGGCGAAGGTTGATTCGTCGATGCGCCTCTGCGTCAGTGCTCGGATGTCTGATCAGGACGAGGTCCGGAACTATCGCCGGTGGCGAGGGAGCAAGGGAGGTCGCTAGTGCGTACGGCGACGGCAAAGAAGGGCAAGCTTCCGAGGTTCCGCAGTGACCAGGAAGAGCGTGACTTCTGGGCGCGTCACAGCGTGGAGGAGTTTGCCGAGGATCTCCAGGACCTCGACGTCACCATTCGTCCCTCGCGCACAGAACAGATTGCGGTACGTCTCTACAAGGAGGATTTGCAGGCCCTCCGTTCTCTCGCGGCTCAGCGCGGCATAGGACACACCACCCTGGCGAGAAGTGTCCTCGAACGATGGCTCGCGCAGTCGCGAGGGAAGAACAGAGCGGTGCGTCGTCGGCAGCCTCGCCGATCGGCGTAACGCTGTAGCGTTCCCTGACAGGACGGCTCTCGTTCGTCGCGTCGATGTCCCGCGATCGGACTCCCGAGCGGCTTCAAGTCTGGATCGACGCGCGCACGCGGCATCACCTCTCTCACGCTCACGTGCAGATGGTGCGCGAGCTCGAGCTATCGTCGAAAGTTGTGGATCAAAGAGAAAGGCGACGTACCCTTCTGGGGAAGTTGAGCCTCTCACCCCAACGCCCCGGTGCCACCCGGGGGGAAAGGTACGCCACCTGTGCTGGAGCTTATCACCGAGACGACGGACACGCCGACGGAGCCCCTCGTCGGGGCGACGCTGGATGACCTGGCCCGGGCCGGAGCGCAGCGGATGATCGCGGCCGCCTTGGAGCTGGAGGTCGACGAGTATCTGGCCCGCTTTCGGGCCGAGCGGGACCCGGTGGGCCACGCGCTCGTGGTGCGCAACGGGACGGCCCGGCCGCGGCCGGTGACGACCGGGGTCGGCCCGCTCACGATCGCGGCGCCCCGGGTGAACGATCGGCGGGTGGTCGAGGGCGTCCGCCAGAAATTTACGAGCGCG
This sequence comes from Methylomirabilia bacterium, assembly GCA_041492755.1. Lineage (GTDB taxonomy): Bacteria > Methylomirabilota > Methylomirabilia > Rokubacteriales > CSP1-6 > JBGPXN01. Next base: position 13,121 of record JBGPXN010000107.1, read on the forward strand.
ATCCTGCCGCCCTACGTGCGGCGGTCGCCGCGGGTGGAGAGCGTGCTGCCGCTGCTCGACCTGCATGGCCTGTCGTCGGGCGATTTCCGAGAGGCGCTGCCCGCCTTGCTTGGCCCCGAGGCGGCCGGCCTGTCGTCGAGCGCGATCCTGCGGCTGACCAAGGTGTGGACCGCGGAGTACGAGGCCTTCCGCCGGCGGGACCTGGCCGACCGCGACTACGTCTACCTCTGCGCGGACGGCATCCACTTCACCATCCGGTTGGAAGACGAGCGCCTCTGTACGCTCGTCCTCATTGGAGTGCGCCCGGACGGGACCAAGGAACTGGTGGCCCTGGAGGACGGCTATCGGGAGAGCGCCGAGAGCTGGCGCGCGGTGTTGCGGGACCTCAAGCAGCGCGGGCTGCGGGCGCCGGTGCTGGCGATCGGCGACGGGGCCCTCGGCTTCTGGGCCGCCGTCCGCGACGTGTGGCCGGAGACGGCGGAGCAGCGCTGCTGGGTCCATCGGATCGCGAACGTGCTGGACAAGCTGCCCAAGAGTCTCCAGCCGCGGGCGAAGCAGGCACTGCACGAGATCATGTACGCCGAGACCCGGGCCGCCGCCGAGCGCGAGATCGCCCGCTTCGGGCAGACGCACGCCGCCAAGTACCCCAAGGCCGTCGCGTCGCTGACGGTCGACCAGGAGCGGCTGCTGGCGTACTTCGATTACCCGGCCGAGCACTGGAAGCATCTGCGGACCACGAACCCGATCGAGTCGACGTTCGCGACGGTCCGACTGCGCGAGGGCGTCACGAAGGGCGCGGGCTCGCGGACGGCCGGGCTGGTCATGGCGTTCAAGCTGCTGCAGGTCGCCGAAGGCCACTGGCGCCGCGTCGACGCCGCCGAGCTCGTCCCGCTCGTCCGCGCCGGTGTCTCGTTCGAAGATGGAGTCCAGATTGAACCGCAGAAGAAGCGGAAGAAGGTCGCCGCCTGATCTCCCTCAATCCACAACTCTTGACAATAGCTCCGCGAGCTCGGCCTGAACCCGAAGAAGCTCGGCAAGCTCGACAACCACAGGCAGGGACCCTGGAAGGCGCCCCTACCGGAGTTCATCGAGCGCCTGTAGATCGGTGGTGCGCAGCTTCGGCCGGTTCCCTTTGTGCTAATGATGGTGATGGTGAGACACGGAGCTCTCGTGAAATTGCGGACGAGGGTGGAGAGAGGTCTCGCACTCATGGTGGTGTTTCTGAGCCAGTTGGGGCCTGTTTGAGCCTCGTTGGACCAGGGGTGCGCTCTAAATATCGAATAGATAGAGCGCGGCGCCTCGGCTTTTAATCAGGGGGTCCTGGGTTCGATCCCCAGACGGCTCACCAGAAATCAAGCACTTACGGGGCACCTCGCGGCGTTTTGCATCATGGTGGTGCGCCATGGTGGTGAAATATCAGGTGTCCTTCATGCATGGAGTCCTCGCATCTCCGCGCAGAATGTGCCTGTCGCCCGTGGGTCTGAATGGTGTGACGGTGAGATCAATCGCGGCTTTGCCGGACCACCAAGCGGCGTTCGGCCCGGCCGACTCTTGCGCTCCGACGACGTCGCCCGACCCGGCCTCACCGCCGCCCGCTGCCCCGTGCTGTGGTGGTGACCGTGGTGGTAAAAACATTGGGTGTCCTTCCGAGGGGCCACCGGTCGCCCTGAGTCAGGCGCACGTTTCACGAGGTGCCGGCCGCCGCCGTCGGGAAGAGCGATCACTTCCGGAGGATCCGCCTTCCGCCGGCGCACCGGGTTGGTGTGCGGCTC
>JBGPXN010000060.1:0-25964 GCA_041492755.1 Methylomirabilia bacterium
GACCGCCCGCGCTTCGAAGCCAACCGCGCGCGCTTCCTCGCCGACCTCGATCGACGTCTCGAGCGCTGGCACCGGACCCTGGCGCCCCATCGCGGCGCCCGCGTCGTGGTCGTGCACGACGCCTGGCCGTACTTCGCCCGGCGCTTCGGCCTCACCATCGCCGCGGCGGTCGAGGAAACGCCGGGTGTGCCGCCGTCGGCGGCGTACCTCGGCCTGCTCATCGAGCGCATGCGGACAAGCGAAGTGAAGGCGCTGCTCGCCGAGCCGGGCGCGCCCGCCGCGCTGGTGCGGAAGATCGCGGCGGCCACCGGCGCCCGCGTGGCGACACTGGCGCCGTCGGTGGGCGCCGATGCCGAGGCCACGGATTACCTCACGCTGTTCGACGTCAACGTCGCGCGGCTCGCCCGCGCGCTGGATGGGCGCGTGAGCGCCCTTGAAGACCCGTGAGCCTCGGCTTCGAGCTGCTGTGGCTGCCGTTTCTCGCGTGCCTCGTGCTCGCCGGCATCCACGTCTACCTCGGACTGCACGTGCTCGCCCGGGGCGTCATCTTCGTCGACCTCGCCCTCGCGCAGGTCGCCGCGCTCGGCATGACGGCCGCGCTCCTCGCCGGCCATGGGCCGCAGAGCGACGCGGCGTACGCGTGGGCGCTGGTGTTCACCGCCGCCGGTGCCGCGCTCCTCGCGCTGAGCGGCGAGCGGTCGGGCGCGGCGCCGCGGGTGCCCCACGAGGCGATCATCGGCATCGTGTACGCCGTGGCCGCCGCCTTCACCGTGCTGGTGCTCGACCGCGTGCCCCAGGGCGGCGAGCACATCAAGCAGCTGCTGGTCGGCAGCATCCTGGCCGTCACCGCCGACGACGTCGCCCGCCTGGCCGCGCTCTACGCGGCGCTCGGCGTCGTGCACTGGCTCGGGCGGCGGCCGTTGCTCGCGCTCTCGTTCGGTGGCCGGGTCCCGCATGCGCGCCTGTGGGACTTCGTCTTCTATCTCAGCTTCGGCTGGGTGGTGACGAGTTCCGTCCGCATCGCGGGGGTCCTGCTCGTCTTCGCCTACCTCATCGTGCCGGCCGTCGTCGGCGCCTGGCTGGCCCCCGGTGTGATGTCCCGGCTCCTGATCGGTTGGGCCATGGGTTTCGCCGTGAGTGTTCTGGCGCTCACCGCGTCGTGGGCCTGGGATCTCCCCACCGGCGCGACCATCGTCGCCACCTTCGGCGTGGCGCTCGGCCTCGTGGCCGCCGTTCGCGGCGCTACCGGCTTCGCCGGACGGCTGCGCACCGACGGCGCCCGCGCGATCGGCTCCGCGGGCATGGCGGCAGGGGTGTTGACCGTGCTCGCCGGCCTGTCGCTGGTCGTGTTTCCCCGTGCCGACCACGTCTGGCTCGATGCCATCGAGCGCCTCGTCCCGGCCGTGCAGACGCGCTTCTTGACCGCGCACGAACGCGCCGTGTGGGCGGACAGCCGGCGCGCCGTCGTGCGGGGAAGCGCGCAGGTGGCCCAGCTTCGCGCGCTGCAGTCCGACGTGCAGTGGGGGCGGCGCGACCTGGCCGAGGAGGAACGGGAGAGGCTCCGTCAGTTCGTGACCGGGCGCGACGAGATCGTGGCCGGTGACCGGCTGGTCCTCAAGACGTTGCGCGCGCACGCCCGCGCCCGCCAGCGCTTCGCGCTCGGGCTTCCCCTGGCCGGCATCGGCCTGGCGCTCGTCGTCGCCGGCCTGCGCCAGCGGCGTCGGACCTCACGGAGTCCGCAATGAGGATCGACGGCATCATCTTCGACCTCGACGGCACGCTCGCCGACACGTTTCCGGTGATCTTCAGGGCGTTCCGCGAGGCCACCGTGGAATTTCTCGGGCGCGAGCTGAGCGAGGACGAGATCGTCGCCACCTTCGGCCCCTCCGAGGTCGGCATCATCCAGCGATTGGTGCCCGACCGCTGGGAGGCGTGCCTGGCGGCGTATCTCGCCGCCTACCATCGCGCGCACGCGCTGTGCCCGACGCCGTTTTCGGGGATCGACGCGGCGCTGTCGCTGCTGCGCCGGCGGGGGGTCGGCGTCGCCGTCGTCACCGGCAAGGGCCCGGACAGCGCAGCGCTCTCGCTCCGGTACCTCGGGCTCCTCGATCGCCTCGACGTCGTCGAAGCCGGCGCGCCCGAGGGGGGTATCAAGCCGCGCTCCATCGCGCGCGTGCTCGATCGGTGGCGCGCCGCGCCCGCCCACGTCGCCTACGTGGGCGACGCGGTCAGCGACGTGCACGCGGCGCGCGAGGCCGGCGTCCTGGCCCTCGCCGCGGGGTGGGCGCCGAGCGCCGACGCCGCCGCCCTCGCCGCCGCCGGACCGCACGCGACCTTTCGCGCCGTCGACGAATTCATCGACTGGATCGAGCGCAGCGTCGACGCACGATGACCGGTCCCGAAGATGACGCTCCGATGGCTGGCGTGGAGCGCGTGCACGTCACCTGCTGCGTCGGCGGCGGCGGTCCCGCCGGAATGATGCTCGGTCTGCTCCTGGCCCGCGCCGGCGTCGACGTGCTCGTCCTCGAGAAGCACGCGGACTTCCTGCGCGACTTCCGCGGCGACACCATTCACCCCTCCACGCTCGAAGTCCTGCACGAGCTGGGCGTGCTGGACCGCTTCCTGCGTCTGCCGCACCAGGAAGTCCCCGAGCTCCGCGCGCAGTTTGGCGACGAGGTCATCGCCATCGCCGACTTCCGCCATCTCCCGACCCGATGCGGGTTCGTCGCCTTCATCCCGCAATGGGACTTTCTCGATTTCCTCCGGGCCGAGGGCGAGCGCTTTCCGTCCTTTCGTCTGCGGATGCGGGCCGAAGTCGTCGACCTCATCGAAGACACCGGCCGCGTGGTCGGCCTCCGCGCGACGACGCCGGAGGGGCCGGTGGAAGTTCGGGCGGATCTGGTCGTCGCCGCCGACGGCCGGTCCTCGATCGTGCGCGAGAAGGCCGGCCTCCCGATCGAGGAGCTCGGCGCGCCGATGGACGTGCTCTGGTTCCGCCTGTCGCGACGGTCGAGCGACCCCGCGGGCGCGCGGGGCCGCTTCGACGTGGGGCGGATCTTCCTCATGCTCGACCGGGGCGAGCACTGGCAGTACGGTTACGTGATTCCCAAGGGCGCGCTCGAGCAGATTCGGGGGCGCGGGCTGGACGCCTTCCGCCGAGAAGTCGCGACGCTGGCCCCGTTCGCCGCCGAACGCGTAAGCGAGATCGGAAGCTGGGACGAGGTGAAGCTGCTGGCCGTGCGGGTGGATCGGGCGCCGCGCTGGTATCGCCCGGGCCTGCTCTGTATCGGCGATGCCGCGCACGCCATGTCGCCGGTGGGTGGCGTCGGCATCAACCTCGCCATTCAAGACGCGGTGGCCGCGGCGAACCTGCTCGCGGGGCGGCTGCGTGACGGCCAGCTCACCATCGACGATCTCCGCCGCGTTCAGCGGCGCCGTGAGCTTCCCACCCGCGTCACCCAGCGCATGCAAGTGGTGGTGCAGAACGCGATCGTCTCGCGCGCGCTGCACAGCTCCGCCCCGCTACGCCCGCCACTCGCGGTGCGGCTCATCGCCCGCGTTCCCGCGCTGCGCCGCCTCACGGGCCGATTGATCGGCCTCGGGATTCGACCCGAGCACGTGCGAACACCGGTGTCGGCAGCGCCCGCCGATCGCGCCGCGGGCTAGCCTCAACTATTCATGGGCGACGAGCGGGAAGCCGGGCGGGTGGCGCAGGGTCGAGCCCCATGGGGCCGGCGGAGTGGGCCCCCCTCGTCCCGTCCGCGGCCCGCAGGGCCGCGATCGGGCGAGCGGGTGCGGAGCGGGCCCCATGGGGCTCGACCCTGCGACAGGCCCCGCCCGCCTCACGTTCCGGGCGCTCGTGAATAGTCCACGCGAGCGCGATCATCGAGGAGTGTCCAGGGACCCGTGGCGCCCGTATTTCGGGGGTTCAGCAGCGTGCTACGTCGACGAAGCAGGTGTTATAAGCGGCCGCCGCCGCGGGCGAGGCGCGATCGGCAATCAGGACGTTGGCGCAACCTTTCGTGTCGACGCCCTCGGCGTTGGGCGTGAACCACGCGCCCTCCTTGATCGAGACCACGCCGGGCGCCATGCGATCGGTCACGCGCGCGGGCAGCATGGTGGCGCCGCGGTCGTTGAACACCCGCACGGGCTGGCCATCGACGATCCCCCGCGCGGCGGCGTCGGTGGGATGGATCCAGACGTCGTCGCGGTCGGCGCGGGACAGGATCGGCTGGTTGTGGTGGATCGAGTGCGTGCGCGCGCGCGACTTCGGCGTGACGAGGCGGAGCGGATGGCGCGCGTCGATCTCGTCGGGGATCCAGGTCGGGATCGGCGGAATCGGCCCGAGCCCGTAGGGATCGGGCGTGGCCGCGAGGCTCATCGAGTAGATCTCGATCTTCCCCGACGGCGTCGTGAACGGGTGATGCTCGGGATCGCGGATCTGCCGCGCGAACGCGACCGCGTCGTCGGGCGCCGGCAAGCGGGCGACCCCCTTCTCGCGGAACGTGTCGAAGTCGTCGATCGTGTCGCGCGTCAGCTCGCGCAGCCACTCCTCTTCGGTGCGGTCGTTGAAGCCCTCGAGGCCGAGTCGGCGGGCCAGGTCGGTGCAGATGTCGAGGTCGTTGCGGCACTCCCCGACCGGGTCGATCGCCCGCCCCATGAAGATCGCGTAATGCCCCGCGCCCGCCCACGGCGTGTGGACGTCGTTGCGCTCCCAGAACGTCGTGGCCGGGAGCACGACGTCGGCATACCGCGCGGTCGGCGTGATGAAGTGGTCGTGCACCACCATGAACTCGAGCGACTGCGCGGCCGCGATGGTCTTGTTGACGTTGGGCGTCTGGTTGAACAGATCGCCGGCGACGCAGTAGATCATGCGGATGTCGGCCGGGTAGCCGCCGGCCGTGCCGCGCGCCAGGACGTCGGCGAGCAGCGACGACGCCACCCGCGCGCCCGTCGGGTTGGTCCCGGTCGGCAGCGTGCGGATCGCGCAGCGGCCGGTGGCCCCGTTGCTGGTCCCCGAGTTGCCGCCGGGGATCCCGACGTTCCCGGTCATGGCGGCCAGCGCATACGCCGCGCGGTGGAACTGCTCGCCGTGGATCGTGCGCCCCGGCGCGTAGCCGCAGTGCAGCGCGGCCGGCTTGCTGGTGGCGAACTCGATGGCGAGCCGGCGAACGACGGCGGCCGGGATCCCGGTGATCTCCGCGGCCCACTCCGGCGTCTTCTTCACGCCGTCGGCGAGGCCCAGGAGATACGCGCGGTACGACGCGCCCGCCGGCGCGCCGGGGGGCAGATGCGCGTCGTCGAAGCCGAGCACGTACCGATCCAGGTAGGCCTGGTCCTGCAGCCCCTCGCTCGCGATCACGTACGCCATGGCGATGAGCGCCGCCGCGTCGGTCGAGGGCCGGATGAACACGTGCTCGTCGGCGAGCTGCCGGCTCGTCCGCGTCACCCGGGGGTCGACGCAGACCATGCGAACGCCGTGCTTCTTGGCGCGCTTGAGGTACTCGAGGGTGCCCGTGCCGAACGTGTTGTCGCCGGGACTCCAGCCCCACATGACGAGGAGCCGTGAATTGACGTAGTCGATCGGCTCGCGCCCCGCGCTCTTGTACTCGGCTTTCGCGCCGTACGTCTGGTGCACCGCGAACACTTCGGCTTCGGCCGACAGGTTCGACCAGAGCTCCGTGCAACCGCCGAACATGTGGAGCAACCGCTGGGCGATCCACCGCCCGCCGTGCAGCGCCGACAGGCTGCCCGTGCGCGAGCAGTCGAGGATGGCCGCCGGTCCATAGGTGTCCCGTACGCGCCGCATCTGGCGCGCGACCTCATCGAGCGCCTCGTCCCACGAGATCGGCTCGAACTGCCCGGATCCGCGCGGTCCCGTCCGGCGCAGCGGGTGGGTCAGCCGGTCCGGGTGATGGACACGCTCGGCCTGGCCAAAGCCGCGCACGCACGCGTGCAGCGGCGGCATCTCGGGCGTCCAGCGGCGGGGATCGGTGCTGATCTTCACGATCTGCCCGTCCCGCACGTGCGCGTTGACGACACACCGCCCACCGCAGTTGTGGCCACACGTGCTGGTGACGACCGTCTCGCCCGGAGCGGCGGCGACTCGCGGCGCCTCGTACAGGGTTTTGGTGGTCATGGTGCGGTCAGGATAGCACTGCCGCCGGGCGCGCCGGCGTGGGCGTCACGGCGATTCCCGGGTGGACGCGCGGCGTCGACCCGGGGATCATCGGCGACCGTGGGCTACAACCTCAACAAGTTCAAGAATTGGCGCGGCTACGGCATCCTCGATCTCTCCTTCCACGGCCGCCCCGGCGAGCTCGTGCTGGATTCGGGCGACGTGGAGATCGAAAAGCTGGCCCAGTACATGCGCGATGGCTTCGCCGACTGGCTCGTGCACTTCGGCGGCGCGCCGCGAGCGCGATCAGGCCTGGCCGCCGGCGGCGACGCCGAGCTCGGCGAGACTCTCGGCGAACGCGATGACCACCCCTTTCATGTCGGCGGGGCTCAGGGTCCCCATGTTCGAGACGCGGAACGCGTAGGTCCGGATCTCGCCCTGCCCCGCGTAGATGACGTAGCCGCGACGCTTCATGGCGTCGTGGAGCGGATCGTAGGCCAACCCCGGCAGCAGGCGGAACGTCGTGAGGATGTTCGAGCGTCCGCCTTCGGGAACGAGGATCTCGAAGCCGAGATCACGCATACCGGCACGGAGCACGCGGCAGTTCTCGGCGTAGCGCGCGATCCGCGCGCCGAGACCTTCCCGCTCGAGCTCGAGCAGCGCCTGCTCCATCGCGTGGATGACCTGGACCGCCGGCGTGAACGGCGTGTTGTCCGCCTCCTGCTGCGTCCAGTGGTTGTAGAGGTCGAGATAGACGCTCCGCGGCGACCGTCCGCTCAGCATCTCCACCGCGGAGCGGCGCGCCAGCACGAACGAGACGCCCGGGATCCCCTGCAAACACTTGTTGGCGCTGGCCGCCACGAAGTCGATCGGCTCCTGGCCGACGTCCAGCCGCTCGCCGAAGAGGCTGCTCATGGCGTCCACGATGACGCGCCGGCCATGGCGGGCCGCCACCCGCGCGACGTCCGCCACCGGGTTGAGGAGTCCGGTCGTCGTCTCGTGGTGAATGAGCGCGACGTGCGTGAGCCCGGGGTGGGCCCGCAAGGCCTGGTCGACGGCGGACGGACTCACCGGAGTGAAGACGTCCGACGCGACCGCTTCGGCGGCGATGCCGTGAGCCCGCGCGATGCGGAGCATGCGATCGCCATACACACCGTTGTTGACGACGAGCATTCCACCACCCGGTGGAACCGCCGAGCAAATGGCCGCCTCCACCGCCGCCGTTCCGGAGCCGGTGAAGAGCACGGCCGTCCAGTCGTCGCCGGCGCCGGATAACCGTGTCAGCCGCTGCCGGCAACTCCGGACCATCTCGAAGCACTCCGGCTCCCGATGACACAGGTCCGGCATCACCAGCGCCTGTCGTACCGTCTTCGTCGTGTTCGCCGGCCCCGGGTTCAGCAGCACCCATTCTCTGTCAACCATCGGCGAAAGCCCTCCGCGCGTACGGATGATCGCTCACAGATGATAAAGGAGGACGTAGATCACCACGCCCGTGATCGAGACGTAGAGCCAGATCGGAAGCGTCCACCGCGCGATCCGCACGTGGCGGCCGAGCTGCCCCGTGAGGCCGCGATAGATCGTCGTGAGCGCGAGCGGCACGATGACGGCGGCGAGAATGATGTGCGATACGAGCAACACGAAGTACACGGGACGGATTAAGCCCGGTCCGGTGAACGCGCGTGAGCCCGCGAAGTAGTGGTAGATCACGTATGACAGCAGGAAGACCAGCGACACGCCGAACGCGCCCAGCATGCAGGCCTGGTGCGCCCGGATCCGGCGGCGCATGATGCAGAGCCATCCCACCGTCAGGAGCACCGCGCTCGTGCCGTTGAGCAGCGCGTTGAGGGCGGGCAGCGCCGAGACGTCGACGCCACCGTCAGGGCGTGGTCCCCGCCCGAGCAGCAACACGGCCAGGAGCGCCAACGCGAGGACCGACGTGACGCCGATGGCGGCCAGGGCGACCCGGTCATAGGGAGGACGCTCGGTCCGGGCCGGCGCCACGCTCATGAGCGGCCGTCGAACACGTCGGCGAACGTCTCGAGCGCGCGGAGCAGCGCCACCGGCGCCGCCTGTCCGAGCCCGCACAGCGACGCGGCCTGGATGGTTTCCGCGAGCGAGCGCGCGCGGTCGCGCACCGTCACGTCGCCTCCAATGTCGTCGAGCGTCGCGAGGAGCCGGGGCAGGCCCTCGCGACACGGCGTGCATTTGCCACACGATTCGTGGGCGTTGAACTCGAGCAGGATGCGCACGATCTCGGCGATGGAGGCGCCCACCGGAACGCCGACGACACCACCGGTCCCGGGCGACACGGGCCCGCGGGGCTCCATAGGCACGTCGAAGAGCGCCGCCGGAACGATGCTGCCCGACGGGCCGCCCACCACCGCGGCCACGAGTTGGCCCGCTCCGGTCGCGCCGCCGCCGATGCGCTCGAGGAGATCGCGCAGCGTGACGCCGTTGCGGACCTCCACCACACCGGGTCGCAGGAGCGGACCCGAGAGGCCGAAGAGCTTCGTGCCCCGCGCCTTGTCCGTCCCGAGACCCGCGAACCACTGCCCGCCGCGCTGCACGATGTCCGGCACCGCGGCCAGCGTTTCGACGTTGTTGATGACGGTGGGCCGGCCCCAGAGCCCGGACTCGACCGGGAACGGCGGCCGCGTGCGCGGCTGCGCGCGCCGGCCCTCGATCGACTCCAGCAGCGCCGTCTCCTCGCCGAGCACGAACCCCCCGGCGCCGCGCCGGAGCTCGACGTGGCAACCGACGTCGCGACCGAGCATCCGCGCGCCCACGATGCCGGCCGCTTCCGCGTCGGCGACGGCGCGCGCCATCCGTCGCGCGGCCAGATCCGCCTCGCCGTGGACGTAGAGAATGGCGCGCGTCGCGCCCGCGGCGTACGCGGCAAGCAGGACGCCTTCGAGGATCCGGTGCGGATCGCCCTCCATGAGGTGGCGGTCCTTGAAGATTCCGGGCTCGCCCTCCTCGCCGTTGAGCACGACGTACTTGGGCTGGCCTGCCGCGCGCCGGCACGCCTCCCACTTGAGCGCGGCCGGGAAGTAAGCGCCGCCGCGGCCTTCGAGCCCCGACGCTTTCACGCGCGCGATCACGTCCTCCGGCGGGCCATCAAGGGCCCCGGCGAGGGCCGCGTAGGCGCCGGCGCGGAGCGCGTCGCCGACGTCTTCCGGGTCGATCGTGCCGGTGCGCCGCAAGAGCACGCGCTCCTGGCCCTGCCAGAACGGATGATGCGCGATCGGCGGGAGCCCACGCCAGGGACCGTCATCCCGGGCCATGCCGCTGAACCCCGCGTGAGCCAGGTCGCCGCCCGGCGCGGTGAGCGCATCCAGCAGGCGCGGTACCCTCGCCGGCGTCACCCGCTCCACGAGCGAGCGCGGCACCCCGGACGTGCGGATCTCCACCACCGGTGCCGCGTAGCACATGCCGTTGCACGCGCCCTCGACGACGGACGCAGCGATCCCGCGCACACCGACCTCGGCGCGCAGCGCCCCGAGCACATCGCCCGCGCCGACGGCCCGACCGCACGTCCCCGCCTGAACGAGGAGCGTCAACGGCGGCCGCGCACCCGGGGCCTCCCCGGCCCGGCGGACCAGCTCCGCGTGGAACGCCCTCGCGCTCTCGGCCGCGACGCCGCCGCTGGTGAGTGCCGCGACCTCACGGGTGGAACCATGCGCCGCGCGCGCATCATCGTGGAACCACCGACCGACGTCTCGCACATCGGCGAGGCCCACGCGGCCGTGGCATTCGCCGTCGACCTCGACCAATGGGGCCATCGAGCACGCGAAGAAACAATCGGCGCGCTCGAGCGTGAGCGTGCGCTCGGCCCCCATCGCGCCGGGCGTCACGCCGCGCTCGTGAGCAATCGTCTCGAGCAGTCGTTGGCCACCGAGCAGCGCGCAGGACACGCCGGTGCAGACGCGAACGTGATGCCGGCCGCGCGCGGCCAGGCGAAACTCGGGATAGTGCGTGGCCACGCCGTAGACCTCGCTCGCCGGAACACGGACGTGGGCCGCGGTGGCGGCCAGCGCCGCTTCCGGCAGCCAGCCGAGCGCGTGCTGGACGGCGTGGAGCGCCGGCAGCAACGCCGACCGCTCACGTGGAAAGGCCGCGAGCACGTCCGCGAGGTCGCCGTCCACCCCGGGGGGCCGCCGCTCAGCGCGCGGCGAGGGCGTGGGCGCGCTCGATCCGCACGGCGCAGACCTTGTATTCGGGAATCTTCGAGATCGGGTCGGAGGCGGAGTTGGTCAGGAAGTTGGCGGCCGACTCCTGCAGCTTCACGAACGGGATGAAGATCGCGCCCGGCCGCAAGCCGTCGGTCAGCCGCGCGTAGCCGTAGAGCTCGCCCCGGCGCGACGTGACCCGCACGCGATCACCGTCGTCGATCCCGAGGGCGCGCGCGTCCCGGAATTGAATCGCCACCTCCAGACGCGGAGCGAGCTCGAGCAGTCCCGGGACCCGCCGTGTCATCGTTCCGCCGTGCCAGTGATAGAGCAGCCGGCCCGTATTGAGGATGAACGGATAGTCGCGGTCGGGCAGCTCGGCGGCCGTCTCGATTTGCCGCGCGGCGATGAACCGCCCCTGGCCGCGCGGGAACGACTCCGCGTAGAGAAAGCGCGTGCCCGGATGCTCCGGGGTCGGGCACGGCCACTGCAGCCCACCGTCGCGGTCCAGGCGCGCGTGCGAGATCCCGCGCAGGAACGGCGTCAGCCGCGCCAGCTCGTCGAAGACCTCCGCGGCGCCGCCGTAGGCAAACTGATCGTCGACGTTCAGCCCGAGCCGGCGCGCCACCCGCTTGGCCAGCTCCGCGGTGATCCACCAGTCCGGCCGCGCCTGTCCCGGCGGGTCGAGCGCCTGGCGCACGCGCTGCACGCGCCGCTCCGAGTTGGTGAACGTGCCCTCCTTCTCGGCGAACGCCGCCGCGGGCAGGAACACGTCGGCGCGCTCGGCCGTCTCGTGGCGGAACAGGTCCTGGACGACGAGGAAATCGAGCTGGCCGAACGCCTTCTCGGCGTGGTGCAGATCGGGCTCCGACAGCAGCGGGTTCTCCCCGACGACGTACATGGCCGAGATGCCGCCGCTGAGACACGCCTCGACCATCTCGGTCACCACCAACCCGGGCTGCGCGGGAGGCCGCACGCCCCAGGTGCCCTCGAAGACGTCGAGGGTGGCCGCGTCGTACCCCTGGTAGCCCGGCAGGTTGGTGGGGATGCAGCCGGCGTCGCCGCAGCCCTGCACGTTGTTCTGCCCGCGCAGTGGCGAGATCCCGGAGCCCGGAAAGCCCATCTGACCGGTGACGAGCGAGAGATTGAGCAGCGCGTGCGCGTTGTGGATGCCGTTGACGTGCTGGGTAACGCCCATCCCCCAGACGAGGCACGAGCCCCGGTGGGGCGCTCCCGCGAGGTCAGGCCGCGCGTACCAGCGCGCCGCGCGCGCGATGTCGGCGGAGGGCACGCCGGTGACCTCGGCCGCGTGCTCCAGGCTGAATGGCGCCAGCGACGCGCGCCATTCGTCGAAGCCCTCCGTGCGCAATCGGATGAACTCGCGGTCCGCCAGCCCTTCGTCGAGGACGAGCTTCGCCATCGCGTTGAAGAGCGTGACGTCGGTGCCCGGGCGCTGCGCGATCCAGAGATCGGCCTGGTTGCAGAGCTCGATGCGGCGCGGGTTGACGACGACGATGCGCGCGCCGCGGCTCATCGCGCGCCGGAACCGCACGGCGATGACGGGATGATTCGCCGACGCGTCGGCCCCGACGATCAGCACGCACCCGGTCTCCTCGTAATCCACGTACGAGTTCGACGTCGCGCCCGAGCCCATCGACGCCAGCATCGCTTCCACCGACGGCGAGTGGCAGAGGCGGGTGCAGTGATCGACGTTGTTCGTCCCCATGACGACGCGGCAGAACTTCTGCACGACGTAACCGTCCTCGTTGGTGGCCTTCGCGGAGGCGAGCGCGCCGAAGCGCCCGCGGTGGCGCGCGAACCCGGCGGCCGCCGTGTCCAGCGCCTCGTCCCACGACGCTTCCCGCCAGCGGCCGTCGTGTTTGACCAGCGGCGTGATCACACGGTCAGGTGCGTGGACGAAGCCGGTGCCGAAGCGCCCCTTCACGCACAGCATGCCGAGGCTCGAGCGGTTGTCGGGCACGTCGTCCGCCATGATGCCGAGCCGGCCGTCGGCGCGGACATGGAGCGCGATCCCGCAGCCGACGCCGCAGTACGGGCACGTCGTCTGCACCGTGCGGGTGACGGTCGCCGGCTGCTCCTTGGGCCGCAGCGCGCCGGTCGGACACGTCGCCACGCACTGGCCGCACGACGTGCACACGGAATCGGCCAGCGCGCCGTCACCGGCGACCCCGACCTTCATGGCGTGCCCGCGGCCGAGCATGGCGATGGCGCCGATCTGCTGCACGTCGTCGCAGGCGACGGTGCAACGGCCGCAGAGGATGCACGCCTCACGGTCGAGCACGAAGAACGACTTGCTCGCGTCCACCGGAGCCCGGTGCAACGCGCTCCACGACGGCGTCGCGACCCCGTGACGCGCGCACGCCGTCCCCACCTGCCCGAAGGCGTCGCGTTCCGGGCCGGGGGTGAGCATCGCGCGCGTGAGATCGAGGACACCGGTCCGAATGCGCGTCACGTCGGCGTCCGTCGTGCTGACCGTCATGCCGTCGCGCGCCGGGAGATGACAGGCGGCGGGCGTGCCCCGCATCCCGTCGACCTTCACGAGGCAGGTGCGACAGGCGCCGAGCGGAGCACGATCGGGATCCTTGCAAAGCTGGGGCAGCGCGATACCGAGCGCGTTCACGGCGTCCAGCACCGTGGCCCCAGGTCCAACGTCGATCGTCGCGCCGTCAATGGTCAGACGCATGTGTCGGCCTATTGTACGGCAGTCGTCGCGCCCCGCCGGACCACACGCGGACGAGCCCGCCGGGGAACACCAGCGCGGCGGCGAGCAACAGCGCGCCTTCCGCAAGGAGGATGCCGAGCGGGCCGAGCGTGGCCAGCGCAAAGGAGACGCCACGGAGCGGCATGAGAACGGTCGACGCCACGCCGGCGACCAGCGCTGCCGCCAGGACGGCGGCGCCGAGCCCCAGCGGCAACGGCCAGCCGTACGCGGTTGCCAATCGCTGTCCGGCGCCGAAAAAATGTCAGTGGCCCGGAAAAAGTTTTCACGTCTTGCGGCGGCCGACTGACTCCCGTACCGTCGCGGACGCCATGCCTTGCTTCGTTCGTCGATGGACGGCCCGCGAGGGCCATGAGCCGCAGCTCGGCCACGCCCTCGTCGATGCGCACGAGGCCTTCGTCGCGAAGTCGACGCGCCTGATGGAAGGCCTGCTCTATCGCGAGCGCGGCGCCGGCCGCGAGTTCTTCGGCGTCGCCGTCTACGACCGTCCCGACGCGGTGGACAGTCCGGAACCCTCCGGCCTGCTTGCCTCACTGGACCCCATCACGGGGGCGCACGCCGAGCGCGGCACCGACTCGCTGGAGATGGACCCGCTGTTCGACCTGACGACCATTGGCCGGCCGTCACCCCATGGCCTTGCCGGGGTGCTGGTGGCCGCACCCGGCAAGGCCGTTGCGCTGACGGGGCTGCTGATCGGCTTGGCGTGCGAGATTCAGCATCGCCTCGCGCTCAGCCGCCTGCTGGTGGGCCGGGCCGCGTACACTCGGTCGCGGTTCTTCGTCCTGCTGTCCTCGCCGACGCGGATCGATCTCGACGACGACCTGCGGTCGTCGCTGGGCCGCGAGCACGTCGGTACGCTGCGGCCGCTCTTGTCGGCGCCCCCGCGCTGGTACGCCCTCGACCCGGTGTGGCAATACTTCCGCCGGGAGACCAGCTCCTGGCGCGGGCCGCAGCTTCAGGCCGCGCGCGACCTTCGCGAGCGCGCCTCATAGACCTTCGGCAGCACCTCGCGCTCGGTCGGCGGGCTGAACGGAGAGCGCGGGGCGTCCGCCCGTGACGGTCACCGGGCGGCGGACGCCCGCGCTCCCGACGGCTTCGCTCAGGCCGCGTCCCTGTCGCGCTTGGCGTCGTGCGCGGCATCCTCCGCATCGCCGGCGACGTCGCTGGCCGTGTCCTCGGCCTCGTCCACGACGTCGCGCGCCGTGTCCTTGGCCTTGCCCCAGGCGTGCTGGACCTTGCCTTCGGCCTTCTCGACCTCGCCCTCGGTCTCGAGGTCGGGGTCGTTCATCATCTCGCCGGCTTTTTCCTTGATGTAGCCCGTGGCTTCCTTGGCTTTCCCCTTGATCTCGTCCTTGTCCATGACACCCTCCCAGATGACTCGACGCCGGTGCCGGCGTCGTCTCCAGAAGGTGCAAGGGCGTTGCCACCGGCTGGCTCCACACCGAGCCGCGCGAGCGCATCGACCGCGCCGGGACGAACCTGATCGAGCGTGCACGCGGCGGGCAACTTGTCGGGGTGCCAGCAGAAACTTCGCTCCGTGGCGGAATCGGTCACCGGAAAAGTGGTCGTAACGGACTTCGCACACGAGGGCGGGCCGGAGCGGATGCCACGGGGTCTCGCGTCCCCGGCTCCAACGGCTCGGTCCGCCGGGCGCGCTCCCCGTGAAGCCGGGCGGCGCCACCAGCGGCTCCACGATTCCCTCGAGCGTGCGGCGCTCGTCGGCGGTGAAGCTCGCAAAACCCGACGTGGTGGAGGATACCTTAGCGGGCGGTGCCGGTCGGGAGCGGTCCGGTGACGAAGACGAACGGCGTATCGGCGAGGTCGATCTGTCGCGAGCCGGGTACGCGGTGGCCCCGGGCGTCACGGACGAGATCGAGCCGCGGGCGGAGCGGCTGCGTGCGGTTCACGTGCGCGACCCGTGCGATCTCGCCCGTGCTGAGCGAGACCAGCGTGCCCGGCGGGAAGAACGACATCTCGGTCAGCAGCGCTTTGATGAGCGCGGGTGGGAAGGCGCCGCGCTTCGTCCTGGCCAGCTCGCGAATCGCCTCGTGGGGCGTGAGCCGCGCATCCCCCGCTGCCGGCCCGGTGAGCCCGGCGTAGACGTCGGCGAGCCCGAGGATCTTCGCGTCGGCGTCGATGTCCGCACCCGCGATCCGGCGCGGGAAGCCTTGCCCCTGCTCCCGCTCGTGGTGGTCACGAATGGCCGCGACGATGCTCAGCGATGGCGGCGCCCACGTGGCGACTTGCGCGGCCGAGCGCTCCGGATGCGCCAGGTACTGGGCCTCCTCGGACAGCGCGGCGTCGCGCTCCTGCCACAGAGCGACGTCGATCAGCGCGCCCGCCATGCCCAGCCCGATCACCCGGCGACGGTCGTGGGCGAGCGAGCGGCCCAGGCACATCGCGAAGACGACGACTCGTGCCTGGTGGAAGGCCAGCGGATGGACGTGCGCGGGCAACTCGCGCTGTCCCACGACCGCGATGAGCTCGTCCGACGTCTCGAGTGCGGTGAGCAGATCCTCCAGCAGGTTGTCCAGCGTCGTCCACGGGAAGAACCCCGACGGGCCGAAGAACGTCGGGACGGCGGCGAGGAACGATTCCATGGCCTCGAGCAACCCCAACGGATCTGCGATCGGCGGTGCGGGCGGTGGCGTGGCCGCGGCCAGGGTTGGAACAAGCGGGCGAGCCGGCCGGGACGCGACGGCGGCGACGCCTGCCGTCGCGGCGGTGCCTGCCGCATCGCGAAACAAGCTCGGGACGACACGAGACGCGCGAGCGGCGAGCGGCAAGCTCGGGACCACACGGGGAGCGGGAGCGACGAGTGCCCGGCGACCGCGATCGTCTCCCGGCGGAGCGTCGTCGGTCCGAGGCACCAGATCGATCAGACGAACCATGGCGTCGTAGTCACCTCGTCGAGACTACGACACAGGATCGAAACAGGATCGAATGCGGGTCGCCGGTGCCACCCCGGCACTCCTGCCGGGAGCGCCGGGCGCTCGGCTCGCTGGTCAGGCCGCGGAGGGGAACCGGGGCGGCCGCTTCTCGCGGATGGCTCGGACGCCTTCGCGAACGTCGGGGTGCGCGAACGTCAGCATCTCGAGCGCAAGGGACTGGTCGAAGATGGGCCCGGCCTGCCGCATCCAGTTGTTGAGCGCGCGCTTCATACGGTGCGGCGGCTCAGCGCTGGTACTTGGTCGGAGCCCGCCGCGCCGCGAAGAACACGGGCCGTGGCATCCGTCCCACCGGCACTTCGATCAGGACCGGCCGGTCGAGCTCGATGGCGCGGCGGACGAGATCGCCGACGTCCGTCGGCGTGGTTGCACGCATGCCGGTCACACCGAAGGCATCGGCGAGCTTCATGAAGTCGGGATTGCGCAGGTCGGCGCCGTACGTGCCCCCCCACGCTTCGTCGAGGTCGCGCGCCACGTTGCCGTACGCGTTGTCGTTGAAGACGACCTGCACCACGTTGATGCCGTGCTGCGCCGCGGTGGAGAGCTCCTGGACGTTGTACATGAAGCCGCCGTCGCCCGACACCGAGACGACAGGCCGGTCGGGACACGCCACCTTGGCGCCGAGCGCCGTCGGAAAGGCGAACCCGAGGTTGCCCGAATACGACGACGTGAAATAGGTCCGCGGCCGATACACGGGCCAGCAGGGACGGGAGTAGTACCCGACCTGGTTCATGCCGGCCACGAAGATGGCGTCCTCCGGTGTCCCCGCCCGCAGCGCACGCAGGATCGAGACCTGCGGCTCCTGGGTCAGGGTCGCCGCGATGGCGGCGCGCAATGCTTCGCGCTCCGCCTTGCCGGAAGGACGCGGCGGCGCCGCCGCGCGGAGCGCTTCGAGCAGGCGCTCGAGGGTTGCCCGCGCGTCACCCGCCAACCCCAGCGTCTTCGCGTGGTTTCGACCGATCTCCTCGGGATCGGCGTCGATCTGGACGACCTGCTGCTCGGCACCGAAACCGGCGAGCGCCACGCGGCTGCCCACGACGAGGATCACGTCGGCCGCTTGCACGTGCTCGCGCAAGGGCCCCTTGCCCATGAGCGCCGCGCCGAGCGACAGATCGTTGTGATCGGTGATCGCACCTTTGCCCTCGGCCGTCTGCACGACGCCGGCTTGCAGATACTCCGCCACGGCGCCGAGCGCCTCGTGCGCACCCGAGAGATTGACGCCACCGCCCGCGTAGATGAGGGGCCGACGCGCGGCCAGGAGCCGCTCCGCCGCGCGCGCCACGTCGCCTGCGGGCGCGGCCGCCGGTGTCGCCGGAACCGGATCGAGCAGCGTGACGTCGCCTTCCTCCTCCATCGTGTCCGGCGGCATCTCCAGCAACACCGGGCGCGGCCGTCCGGTCGTGAGCTGGCGCACCGCCTCCCGCACCGCCGCCGGAATGTCGGGGACCTGCAGCACGCGCCGCCGCCACTTCGTCACGCACGCCATCGCCTCGAGCTGATCGTCCACCTCGTGGAGCACGCCGATCTTCTTGCCGAGACTTCCCCGCGGTATCTGCCCGGAGAGCATCAGGACCGGTGACGACACGGAGTACGCCGTGCTGAGCCCCGCGGACGCGTTGAGCAACCCCGGTCCGGGCACCACGAGCGCGGTGCCGAAGCGCCCGCCCGCGCGCGCATACCCGTCCGCCATGTAGCTCGTCGCCTGCTCGTGCCGCGTGGTGACGAAGCGGATGCTCGGCTCATCTCGGAGCGCCGCCATCACTCCGTAGAGCTGCACACCGGGCAGCCCGAAGACCACCCGGACACCTTCACGAGCGAGCGACCGCACCAGCGCCTCGCCACCAGTCATCCGAGCCATCGCGGTTTCCTCCCGTCGAGACAGTCCGCGTATTATGCACCGCCCGCGACCGCTCCCCGGCCCCGAGCGACCGCGAGCCCGCGCAACCGACCCCGACGGAGAATACGCGGCCGCGACAGGCCGTAGGAGACCGAGGCAAGCCTCAGGGCTCGAGCCCAGCGAAGAGAAACGCGCCAGGGCGATGAGAAAGGGTCAGAGCCGCGGCGCGGGTTCCCGCGCGCGTCCCAGTTGGCCGGCGGGCCGCCTACCCCCGGCGCTCGAACATGACGTGGCGGCGATTGCGCGTGAACGGCCGAACCTCGCCCGGCCAGCGTCCGGCATCGACGACCTTGGCCCACGCCTCGGTCGTGAGCACGTCCGGGCTTTCCAGTTCATAGACCGCCCGGAAGCGCGGCTCGCCCTCCGCGACGATGGTCTTCCGCTCGCCGCCGAGGATCATGGTCAGCGGGCGCACCTCGAGCCGCGCGGCGGACAGGACGCCGGGCACCGTGAGGATGAGCGGAATGTGCTCGGTGTCGTAGACCTCGTGGAACAACGCTTCCTTCTCGGGCGCCACGTCCATGGCCGCGCTGAACAGGTATCGACTCTGGATCGGCATCGCGTAGCCTCCTTGGTAGGCTGTCTCCCGCCTGGGCGGTCCGCCCAGGGTGGCAGGCAGCAATCACCGGGTCAAGGGTACCGTGGTCATTCCCCGCGCGCGGACCGTCGATAGTAGAGGCGGTGGAGTCGGCTCGGCTCGACGCCGCAGAAGTAGAGTAAGCGGAGAAGCCACATCAGGAGGATCGTCCGGAGCACGCCTTCCTGCTCCCACTTGCGCGCTGATGTCGTCACCTTCTGGCGCAGGCAGGCGAGGTGGCCGTGGCGCTTGAGGCGGCGGGTGAGCTCGACGTCTTCCATGAGGGGGATGTCGGGGTAACCGCCGAGCGTTTCGAACACGGCGCGACGGACGAAGATCGCCTGATCGCCGGTGGCGATGCCCGATACGCGCGAGCGGCGGTTGATGAACCAGGCGACCATCCGCATCACGGGCCGCGAGGTGTCGAAGCGCACGTCGAAGCGGCCGCCGACGACGCGCGGATCGGCCATCGCGCGCGCCACCGCGTCGAGCGCGCCGACGGGCAGGCGCGTGTCCGCGTGGAGGAAGACCAGGACGTCGCCGCGGGCGACGCGAGCGCCGGCGTTCATCTGCCGCGCGCGTCCCCTCGAGGCGGCCAGGTAGTGAACGTGGCCGGACGCCGTGACGGCGTCCGCCGTGCCATCGCTGCTGCCACCGTCCACCACGATCACCTCCGGCCCCGGCGAACCCACGGCAAGCCCGGGCAGGAGGCGGATGAGATTCGCCGCTTCGTTGAGCGCCGGGATGACGATGCTGATCGACGGATACACCCTGCTCAGCGAGCGGCATACAGCGTGATCGCGTCGTACCAGGCGACCGCGCTCTCGCCGGTGTCGTCCGTGTCGGTCATGACCGCGATGCCGGCAACGCGTGGCGGCTCGCCGCCGAACAGCCGCCGGTAGTCGTCGAGCACGTCGCGGCGCTCGCTGAGCCAGCGCCCAACGTCGGCGGGTCCGCTCCGCACGACGACCATCTTCGCGCGATCGGTGTACGCGTTGTCGAGCGTCGTGCCGGGCGGCAGCCGGTTGTCCCACACGTAGTTGATCGCGCTCGCCGGCGGGTAGCGCCCGTAGAAGAGCCGGTACGTTCCGTACCGGACGCGGTCCCACGCGCTGGCGGTGTCGGGCTCCCAACGGAAGGCGACGTAGATTCGCGCGGGATAGTCGTCGCCTTCCTTGCGTCGCGCGTCGGCCTTCACGAGCACGTTGCCCACCTTCCAGCGCCACGCCAGCACGGGATAGGCGCGCAGATCGACGTCCAGCGGGCGATAGAGTCCGGAAGCGGCCGCTTCGCTGTCCGCCCTCAGCACGTACCCGTCGCCGTCGGGCACCACGCGGTATCGCGTCTTTCGCGGAATCCTCCGGAACGTCAGCTCTTCCCATCCGGCCGGCACCGCGTCGGGCGCGGCCGGCGCCTCGAACTTGCCGATCTCCAGCACGAGGGGATCCGCCGCGGCCGCTCCGCCCAGTGCGCCGAGCACGAGCAGGCCGGCCGCCGTCGCCCGAACCCCGGCTCGCGCGGCGAGGGCGCGCCGCGCGAGCCGGGTGACGAGGGCGGTGACGGCGACGGTGGCGGCGAGGCCGACGGCGAAGATCAGCCATTCCACGGGGGCGCGCGCCCGGCCACCGCCGGCCAGCTCGCCGGCGAAAGCACCGAGGTACACGTACGCAAGCGTCCCCGGCATCATGCCGATCCAGGAGGCGAGCACGTAGTGGCGGAGCGGTACTCGCGTCAGCCCGAACGCATAGTTGAGGAGGTTGAACGGAAACGCGGGCGACATCCGCATCAAGCCGACGATCTTCCATCCGTCGCGCGCCAACGCGGCGTCGAGCGCCTCGAAGGTGGGCCGCCCCGCGAGATGCCGCGTGACCCAGCGCCGCGCCAGATAACGGCCGACCACGAACGCCGCCGTCGCGCCGAGCGTCGAGCCGGCCGAGACCAGCGCGAAGCCGTGCGCGACCCCGAAGAGCGCGCCCGCACCGATCGTGAGAATCCAGCTCGGCAGGAACAGGAGCGCGGCGACGACGTAGAGCAGGACGAAGAGCACGCGCCCCCATGCGCCCAGGGACGCGACCGTCAGCAGCGCCTGTCTGAGGATCGAGGCCGCATCGAGCGCGCCGGCCGCCACCAAAACGACGAGGACGGCGAGGGCGACCACGACCAGCGCCACCGTCGCCACCGCCCGAACGCTCAGGCGAAGCGGTGCCGACGCCATGCGTAGCCGGGTTCCAGGATGGTCCCGGGCTCGCTGATCGTGGCCAGGCCCGTGAGTGCGTCGAGCAGGATGGTGCGCTGCTGGGCGACGGCACCCGGCTCGCCCAGGGGATGGCCGAATGGATAACGGAGATAGAGCGCGCGCGGCGGCTTCACCCGGCGTGTCACCTCGCGCTGGAGCGTGATGCCGATCGTCGGGATGCCGCGACTCTCCACCGCCCGCTGGATCAGGCCCACGGCCTGGTTGCAAAGCCCTCAAGCGGGTGTGAGCACGACGGCGTCCACGCCGTCGGCCACGAGCCGCTCCGCCACCTCCGGCGCGGTCCGGTCCACGAGGGTCCGTACGTGCCGGCCGTCGATGTGGCCCATGAAGCCGTAGACGCGCGGGCCGATTCCGCCCACGCGGCCCTCGTCGCGCAGCTCGCGCAGGCGGTCGATGGGCAGAACCACGTTGAGGTCGCGATCCGCGGCGGTGTGATCGTAGTAGCGATGCGTGATCGTCAGCTCATTGCGCGGAACGCCGACGGGAATCACCCGGTACGACGGGTCGCCATCCGCGTCCTCCATGTCGAAGGGCGGGTCGGCGCGCCGGTGCACGCCGGCGGTCGTCACGAGGGCGATCGTCGCTTCCGGCAGTGGCCGGCGCAGGGGAGCCCACGGAATGGTCGTGGCCTCTTCGAAGCGATGGGTGCGGGCCCACGCCTCGGCCAGCCACGGCACGTGCTTGAAAAGCTGGACGGCCATCCGGTTGGCGGCGTCACGCAGCGCGGGCACGCCTGAGTCCGTGCGGGCGGCTCAGAACCGGCCGCGCGCACGCTCCTTCGCCGGCAGGTTCTCGAGGCACGTCGTCCACCAGCCCGTACGAATCGTCTCCGCGAACTCCACCGGCAGGCCCTCGCGCTCCATCTCGCGGGCAAGCGCCTCGTGGTCATAGCGGACCGGCACGAACTGCACCTCGACGTCGGGCGTCGCGGTCAGAAGCGTGTACCAGACCGCGGGCGTGCCATCGTTCTCGGGCCGTCCGATGACGCCCACGTTCACGACCCGGCCGGCGCCGTCGAGGGAGCGATCCCACTTGATCCCGGTATGGGTGCAGAGCATGACGTCCGCGTGCCGCTCACGCAGGAACGTGCGGAGCAGGCCGTCGGGCGTGGCCGACTCCCACAGAAACTCGTTGATGACGCGCGGCGAGCCGTGGCACATCAGCACGCGGTGCGCGCCGAGCTGCGCCCGCCGGTGCCCCGGCAGCGTCGCCAGCCACGCCCTGTTGGCCGCGCTCGTACGGCTGAACGTGTACGCGTAGCTCACCCGCGCGAAGTAATTGTCGCGCGGGTCCGTGTAGCCGCAGCCACAGTCCGTGCGTCCCGAGGCGAGCGCCTCGTCGTAGTTGCCCTGCAGCACGAGGACGCCTTGCTCGCGCAGGAGCGGGAACACGCGATCGGGATGCGGGCCGAACCCGCCGAGGTCGCCCAGGCAGAACACCGCGTCGACGTCGCGACCGCGGACGTCGTCCAGGGTGGCCGCCAGCGCGGGCGCGTTGTTGTACACGCCGCCGAAGACGGCGATCCGCCGGTATTCCGGCGTCGCTCCGTTCCGCGTCCGCGCGCCCATGGCGCCGGTGGTCAGGCGTTGCGGCACGACATACCGGTCTGGTGGCAGGTTACGCAGGTCGGGTGGTACAGCGCGGCCGGCCGAAACGCCTGGGCGAGCCCACCGTCGGAGAGACGCGCCGCGGGAAGCCCGGCGAGAATCGGGCACGCGTAGACGCCGCCATCGGCGACGATCCGGCTGTCCGCGCACTGCAGGAGGCCGCGGTCGAATCCGGCCAGGGCGGCCTCGTCGAGCTTCGCCGTCGCCCCGGCTTCCAAACGGCCCAGCGCGAACACGGGCATGACCTTCACGCGCGGCTTGGTGATCCCGAGGGATCGCAGGAAGTCGCGGAAGCGATCGTACGTCCCCGGGGCCGATGGGTGCTCACCGCTCAACAACTCGGTCGCGGTCACGATCGGCAGGAGCCCACGATCGTGGAGGAGCCGGATGGCATGCACGGCCCGGGCCCACGCGCCCGGCCCGCGAACCCGATCGTTCAGCGCCGGGTCGACGTCGTCGAGGCTCACGCGAATCTCCAGCGAGTAGCGCGCGGCGGCGGCGAGCCGGGCCAGATCGTCGGCGATCGCGGGGGTCATGACGGTGCCGTTCGTGAGGACCGTCGTCGGTGCCACCCGCAGGCTCTCGCTGAGCAGCGGGAGGATCTCGCGGTGCAGGAACGGCTCGCCGCCGGTGAAGTAGACCTCCTTCACACCGAGCGCATCCGCCTCGCCGATGGCGCGGCGTACCGCGGCGGCCTCCATCACGGGAAGCCACGGCTCCTTCGGTCCGCTCGCGTTCAGGCAATGCGTGCACTCGAGGTTGCACCACGTGCCGGTGATCTGGATCCAGAGCGCGGTGAACCGTAGAAACGGCGCCACGGGAGCGCCGACGGTCTCCTCGACAAGGACGGGCAGCGGGCGCTTCATGAAGGGAATCGGGGCGTGCGTGTCACCGGCCTCTCAACCTCGTCGATCGTACCACCGTGGTCACGGCATTCGATGACGCGCTGCGGGCGGCGGCGGCGTCCCGCCAACCCGTTGCGGCGCCGACGACCCGGCGCCGGCACTACGCCCGGCCGACCCGAACGCGGTCGGGCAGTTTGACTGAAGCGATACGGCGTCGCGCCTGACAAGGCGCTGATTTACGAGAAGCGAGGGCTGGCACGGCGGATGCCATTGCTCGTCGATAGAAAGCGGGTCGCGGGGCCCGCCGGTACGAAGGCAGCGGGGATCGGAGGAACGGTAGAGGAGAGACGGCGATGATGGAGCTCGTTCTGACCGGGCTGGTCGCGGTAGGACTTCCCATGTGGCTCGCGGTCGAAGAAATGATGCAGCGCCGACAGGCAAACCGGCGAACGGCGCCGCAGGTGCGTACCGAGGAGTCCCGGCCCGACACGCGGCGCGCGGCCGCCGTGGCGGGCGTCTCGCCGTCCCGACAGCCGGCGCGCGTCGGTTACGCGGGCTGAGCCCGGCCGCAGCCGAGCAACAGCTCGACGGCGGAGCGCGTCACCGCGCTCCGCCGTCGGCTTTTCGTCCCCCGCTTCCGAAATACCCATCACCGCGGTGGGTCGTCCCAAGCTCGACCCCCTGCGCCCGATCACGCTCCCCTTGCCTGTGCGGCCCGAATGCGGTATCAGCGTGGATCACCGGCCAGGTGAAAAGGAGAGCCGCCATGCCACGCTTCCTGAAGGTCGCCGCCGCGCAGATGGGTCCCAACAACGAAGGCACGCCGCGCGAGGAGATCGTCGACCGCATGCGGGCGCTCCTCGAGCAGGCCATCGCGGACCACGTGGAGCTCATCGCGTACCCGGAGATGGCGCTGACCACCTACTTCCCCAAGCGCATTCGTTCGGACTTCGACCAGTTCTTCGAGACGGAAGTTCCGCCCAAGGCGGTCGAGCCGCTCCTGCGCCGCGCGGCCGCCGCGCGCGTGGCGGTGCACATCGGGTTCTGTGAGAAGGCGGCCGGGAAGTATTTCAACACCGCCCTGCTCACCGATCGCGACGGCCGGCTGTGCGGCACGTTCCGCAAGATTCACCTGCCCGGCACCAAAGCCGTCGACGGCTACGCCCAGGTCTACGAGCCCTACTACTTCGCCCACGGCGACACCGGCTACCGTGTCTTCGACGCCGCGGGCGCGCAGGTCGGGATCGCGATCTGTCAGGACCGGCGTTACCCCGAGAGCTACCGGGCCCTCGCGCTCCAGGGCGCCGAGGTCATCGTCATCGGCTATAACACGCCGATCTCGGCGCTCGCGCTCGATCTCAACGACCTGTGCATGCGCTCGGGTGCTTACGCCAACGCCTGCTTCGTGGTCGGCATCGCCAAGGCCGGCGTCGAGGACGGCCTGGAGTTGATCGGGGGCAGCAGCATCATCAGTCCCCAGGGCCAGATCCTCGCGCGCGCCGCGACGACCGGGGATGAGCTGATCGCGGCGCGCCTCGATCTCGACCAGATGCTGCCCGTCCGGAAGCGCTGGAACTTCCTGGGCCGCCGGCAACCGCAGCACTACGGCCGGTTGCTCCAGCCGGTGACGGAGAAGGAGCCCCACCGGTGAGCGCGGCGTCCGCGGCGCGACTCGACACGCTGGTCCGCGGCGGCCAGGTCGTGACCGCCACCGACGTCGTCGAAGCCGCGGTCGGAATCCGGGCCGGGCGCATCGCCGCCCTCGGCCCCGAATCGCTGCTGCCGCCCGCCGACCGGGTGATCGACGCGAGCGGGAAGTATGTGCTGCCCGGCCTCATCGACTGCCATCTGCACATCGGCGCCGAGTACGACGACTGGCGGACCGCACCGCTGGCGGCAGCCCGCACCGGCTTGACGACGCTGCTGCCGTTCGTCGTCCCCGACAGCGGCGAGACGCTGCCCCGCGCGATTCGCCGGCTGCGCGAAGAAGCCGAGTCCAACTCCGTGCTCGACTTCGGCTTCCACTTCATCCTCGAGAACGACCCCGCGATCCTCGACGGGATCCCCGAGGCCGTGTCGCTCGGCGTGACGTCGCTCAAGCTCTTCATGACGTACAAGAAGCGGGCGAAGCGCATGGTCTCCGACGAGTTCATCGCGCGCACCATGGAGCGCCTGGCTCCGCTCGGTGGCGTCTGCCAGCTCCACTGCGAGAACGGCGACGTGCTCTGTTACCTCGAGGACAAGGCCATTGCCGAGGGCCGCACGGCGCCGACGGACTTCCCGGGCACGTGTCCCGACTGGACCGAGGAAGAGGCGATCAACCGCGCCATCCTGATCGGGCGGCTGACCGGCTGCCCGGTCTACGTGGTGCACCTCAGCACGCGGCTGGGACTCGAGCGGATCAAGCGGGCGCAGGCCGAGGGGCAGCCGGTGTGGTGCGAAACGTGTCCGCAATATCTGCTGCTCACCGACCGTGAGATGGAGCGCCTGGGGCCGTTCGCGAAGATCGGCCCGCCGCTGCGTCCCGCCGATGGCCCCGACCGCGCGGCGCTCTGGGCCGGCTCGGAGGGGGGTTTCATCGCGGCGGTGGCGAGCGACCATTCGCCGCGTGTGCCGGCGGCCAAGGAGCCCGGCCGCAAGAACATCTTCGTCGATGCGGCCGGCAAACCGATCCCCTTCGGGGCGCCGTCGCTGGAAACGCTGGTGTCGCTGACGTACCACGAAGGCGTCGTGCGCCGTGGCCTGCCCATCACCTGGCTGGCCCGCGTGATGGCCGAAAATCCCGCGCGCATCTTCGGTCTGTACC
>JBGPXN010000086.1:0-18529 GCA_041492755.1 Methylomirabilia bacterium
CGCCACGGGTTCCCCGGGGCGCTCCGAGCGTGGGGGGTATGGGGGGCCATATCGGGGCCCCCCATGTACTCAGTCGTCGCTCGTCGCCGCCTAGCATCTGACCCTTTTTGATCGGCCTCATCCGCTGTTCGCCAGCATGTTGGTAATGTCGCTTCTCGCGTCGCCATCCGGGGTCGCTCAAGGGCGGGGCGGGGGAAGCCGATAGGGGGATGAAGGGGTAAAGAATGATTGTCGATCTGGGACCTGATCGCCAGGGCGAGGACACCGTCGAGGAGTCCCGGCTCCGGTGGGTCGCGGACCACATCCGGCAGGTGATCTTTCACGCGGACAGACGCGGGTCGTGGACGTTTCTCAACGCCGCGTGGACGGAGATCACCGGGTTCACGGTCGAGGAGACGCTCGGAACCAGCTTCCTGCGCTACGTCCATCCCGACGACCGGGTGCGCCACGCGGAGCTCTTCCAGCCCCTGAGCGAGCAGAAGACCGACTACCTCGGACTCGAAGCCCGCTACCTCACCAAGGCCGGCGGCTACCGATGGGTCGAGGTCTTCGCGCGCCTGGCCGTCGACGACGTCAGCGTCATCGGCGGCATCTTCGGCACCCTGACCGACATCACCGAGCGCAAGCGCGCGGACGAGGAGCTCACGGCGGCGCGGGCGCGGCTGCACCATCTGCTCGTGTCGAGCCCGGCCGTGATCTACAGCGCGGAGGCCGGGGGCGAGTGCCCGATGACCTTCGTGAGCGAGAACATCACCCGCCTGCTCGGCTACGAAGTCCGGCAGGTGCTCGACGACCCCCGCTTCTGGATCGAAAACCTCCATCCCGAGGACGCGCCGCGCATCCTCGCCAGCCGGCCCGCCCTCCACGAGGAGGGCCACCAGAGCTGGCAGTACCGCTTCCGCCACCGTGACGGCTCCTACCGCTGGATCCACGACGAGCGCCGGCTCGTGCGCGACACCGCCGGCGGACCGGCCGAGATCGTCGGCTCGTGGGTGGACATCACCGATCGCCGGCAGGTGGAGGAAGAGCGCGCGCGTCTCAGCATGGCGGTCGAGCAGGCCGGGGAGTCGATCGTCATCACCAACCCCGACGGCACCATCGTGTACGTGAACCCGGCGTTCGAGCGCGTCACCGGCATCGGCCGCCGCGACGCCGTCGGTCACCACTCGCGGATCCTCAAGAACGGCAGCCAGGACCCCGAGTTCTATCGGTCGATGTGGGCGACCCTGCAAAAGGGCGAGGTGTGGTCGGGGCGGATCAGCAACCGCCGCGTCGACGGCAGCGCGATCGAGGAAGAGACGACGATCTCGCCGGTGCGCGATGCCAGCGGGCGGCTCGTCAACTACGTCGCCGTCATGCGCGACGTCACCCACGAGCGGCAGATGGAGGAGCAGCTTCGCCACGCCCAGAAAATGGAGGCGGTCGGGCGGTTGGCCGGCGGCGTGGCGCACGACTTCAACAACCTGCTCACCGTCATCACCGGCCGGTGCGAGCTGCTCGTCCGCCGGCACGGCGAGGCCAGCCCGCTCGCCCGCGACCTCGACCTCATCCTCAAGACGGCGCAGCGCGCGGGCGCGCTCACCCGGCAGCTGCTCGCCTTCAGCCGCAAGCAAGTGCTCGCGCCGCGCGTGGTCAGCCTCAACTCCGTGGTCGTGAACATGGAGTCGATGCTGCGCCGGCTGATCGGGGAGGACGTCGAGCTCGTCCTCGTCCCCGGCCAGGACCTGGGCCGCGTGAGGGCCGATCCCGGTCAGCTCGAGCAGGTCATCATGAACCTCGGGGTCAACGCCCGCGACGCGATGCCCCAGGGCGGGCGACTCGTGCTCGAGACGAGCGCGGTCGACGTCGACGACGCGCTCGCGCGCCGCCACGCGGGCATGCGGCCGGGCCGCTACGTGACGCTCGCGGTCACGGACTCCGGCTGCGGCATGCCGCCCGAGGTGCAGGCGCAGATCTTCGAGCCGTTTTTCACGACCAAGGACCCCGACAAGGGCACCGGCCTCGGCCTGTCGACGGTGTACGGCATCGTCAAGCAGAGCGGCGGCGACATCACGGTGGAGAGTGAGGTCGGGCGCGGCACCGTGTTTCGCATCTTCCTGCCCCGCATCGAGGCCCCCGTGGACCCCAGCAGTGGCGACGGCAGCCGGCCGCGACCGCGGACGGGGACGGAGACGATCCTGCTCGCCGAGGACGAGGAGGAGGTACGGAACCTGGCGCGCGAAATTCTCAAGATGGAGGGCTACACCATCATCGAGGCGCGTCACGGCAACGATGCGCTGCGCATCGCCGGCCAGCACACCGGGACGATCCACATGCTCATGACCGACGTGGTGATGCCCCAGATGGGCGGTCGTGAGCTGGTGCAAAAGCTCAGCGCGGTGCGGCCTCAGATCAAGGTCTTGTTCGTCTCCGGGTACACCGACGAGAACCTGACGCCCTCCGGCGGCTCCGGGGGCCACGCCTTCCTCCAGAAACCGTTCACCGCCGACGGCCTCTTGCGCAAGGTGCGTGACGTGCTCGATGCGCCGGCCCCGGCCCCGGCGGGAGGCCGCTGAGCGCGCGCGCGCGCGCGAGGCCCCTGACGATGGCCACGCCCATCCGCGTGCTGGTGGTCGACGACTCGGCGCTCATGCGCCAGGTCATGGGGGAGCTGATTTCCCGTGATCCCGCGCTCGAGGTGGTCGG
The DNA here is from genome assembly GCA_041492755.1 of Methylomirabilia bacterium. Lineage (GTDB taxonomy): Bacteria > Methylomirabilota > Methylomirabilia > Rokubacteriales > CSP1-6 > JBGPXN01. The sequence continues at coordinate 2,686 of JBGPXN010000086.1, forward strand.
TACGGCGCCCGACGCCTACGTGGCCCGGACCAAGATCACCGAGCTCAGCCCCGACGTGATCACGCTCGACGTCGAGATGCCCCGCATGGACGGCCTCTCGTTCCTGGAGCGTCTCATGCGCGCGCGGCCGATGCCGGTGGTCATGGTCTCGTCGCAAACCGAAGCCGGCTGCGCCACCACCCTGCGCGCGCTCGAGCTCGGCGCGGTGGACTTCGTCACCAAGCCGCGGCTCGACCTGCGCGAGCGGCTTCCCGAGGTGGCCCAGGAGGTCATCGAGAAGATCAAGGCGGCCGCGACGGCCCGCGTCCGTGTCCCCCGCGGCCGGCCCGCGGCGCCGGCGACCGAGCCGCGACCGTCGCCGCTGGCGACTCCCGCCGCCCACCAGGTGATCGCGGTCGGCGCGTCCACCGGAGGCACCGAGGCGCTGCGCGAGTTCCTCGCCTCCTTGCCGCCGAACGGGCCGGGGGTGGTCGTCGTCCAGCACATGCCGGAGAAGTTCACACGCGCGTTCGCGGAGCGGCTCGACGGACTGTGCACGGTGCGGGTCAAGGAGGCCGAGGACGGCGACCGGGTGCGGCCCGGTCACGTGCTGCTCGCGCCCGGCAACCGTCACGCGCGGCTGGCGCCGAGCGTGGGCGGTTACGTCGTCCGCCTCGGCGACGATGAGCCCGTGAACCGTCACCGGCCGTCGGTCGACGTGCTGTTCGCCTCCTGTGCCGACGTCATCGGGGCGAGCGCGGTGGGCGTGATCATGACCGGCATGGGTGACGACGGCGCCCGCGGCCTGCTCCAGATGCGCCGCGCGGGCGCGGTGACGCTCGCCCAGGACGAAGGCAGCTCGGTCGTGTTCGGCATGCCGCGGGCCGCGATCGAGATGGGCGCGGTCGACCGCGTGCTGCCGCTGGGCTCGCTCGCCGAGGCAGCGCTCGCTGGAGCCGGAGCATGAGCACGCGCCGGCCATGGACGGAGGATCATCGATGACTCGTTATGACCTGGTTGTGATCGGCTCGGGTCCCGGCGGCCACCACGCGGCCATCCAGGGCGCCAAGCTCGGCAAGTCCGTCATGGTGGTGGAGGCGCAGCCGAGCGTCGGCGGCGCCTGTCTGAACACGGGAACGATTCCCAGCAAGACCCTGCGCGAGGTGGTGCTGGCCCTCACCCGCGCGCGCACGCGCGGGCTGGCGCCGGTGCACTCACCGGAGTCGTGGGACGTGGCCGTTCGGGAGATCCTCGCCCGCTGCCAGCAAGTGGTGCGCAAGGAGGTCGACGTCTACCGCGCGCAGTTCGCGCGCAACCGCGTGCACGTGCTCCACGGCTCGGCCTCGTTCGCGGACGTCGATCGGATCGTGGTCGATGGGTTCCACGCCCTCAGCGAGGTCGTCGCGGATCGCATCGTGATCGCCACCGGGACCGTCCCCTCGCGCTCGCCCCTGGTGCCCATCGACGGTCGCGTCATCGTGGACAGCGATTCCGTCCTCGGCCTCCGCGCGCTGCCGCGGTCGATGATCATCGTCGGCGGCGGCATCGTCGGCCTCGAGTACGCCTGCATGTTCGCCGCCCTCGGTGTCGCCGTGACCGTGGTCGATCTCCGTCCGCGGTTGCTGGAATTCGCGGACGCGGAGATGGTGGAGGCGCTCTGCTATCAGATGCGCGACGCCGGCGTGGTGTTCCGGCTGGGCGAGGAAGTGGAGTCAGTCACGACGAGCCCGGGGGCGGGCGTGGTGGCGCACCTCCAGAGCCGCAAGCAGCTCACCGGAGACACCCTCGTCTACACCGTGGGCCGCCAGGGCAACACCGCCGCCCTCAACCTCAGCGCCGTCGGCATCGAGACCGACCCGCGCGGGCGCATTCCCGTCGACGCCCACTACCAGACCGTCGTGCCGCACGTCTACGCGGTGGGCGACGTCATCGGCTTCCCCGGTCTCGCCTCCGCCGCCATGGAGCAAGGCCGCCTCGCCGTGCGTCACGCCTTCGCGCACCCGGTCACCGAGCGTCGAGACATGGCGTTCCCCTACGGCATCTACACGATCCCCGAGATCTCGTTCGTGGGCCGGACCGAAGCCGAGCTCACGGCGGCCGGGGTGCCGTACGAGATGGGGGTCGCGCACTATCGCGAGATCGCCCGGGGCCAGATCATGGGTGACGTCACCGGGCGGCTCAAGCTGCTCTTCCACCGCGCCACCGGCCAGCTGCTCGGCGTGCACATCATCGGCGAAGGCGCGGCCGAGCTCGTGCACATCGGCCAGACGGTGCTGGCCCACGGCGGCTCGATCGAGTACTTCGTCGACAACGTCTTCAACTATCCGACCCTGGCCGAGGCCTATAAGGTCGCCGCGCTGGCCGGGATCAACCGTCTGGCGCCGTGGATGCGCGCGCGCGACGAAGCCGAGCCCGTGCCGGCCGGGGAAGTGTAGCCGTATGCCGGCGGAGTGGCTTGCGGAAGGCGGAACGTCGTGCCTCCGGCTCTGGGGCGCCGTCGACGTCTTCGACGCCTCGATCGTTGTCGCCGGCGCGCGCGAAGCCGCCATCGGCGGTGCCGACGTCACGGTGAGCCTGGAAGCGGCGGAGTCGGTGGACACCTCCGTGACGCAGGTGCTGATCGCGCTGCGGCGCGCCCTCGGCGCTGGCGGGCGGTCGTTCCGGCTGGAGGCGCCGCCGGCGGTCGCCGCGGCCTGGCGGCGGGCCGGTCTCGCCGGCGAATTGGGGCTTGATGGCTAATCCAGGCTAAGGCAACACCCAGCCGCCGTCCACCACGATCGTCTGGCCCGTGATGTAGCTGGCGGCGGCGGAGGCCAGGAAGACCGCGACGTTGGCGATGTCCTCGGGCTGCCCGTAGCGCCCGAGCGGGATCCGCTCGAGGTGCTTGGCGTACTCGGCGGGATCCGCGAGCAGGTGGCGGTTGCTCTTGGTGAGCGTCCGCCCCGGCGCGATCGCGTTCACGCGGACTCCGGCGCGTCCCCACTCCAGCGCCGCGGTCTTGACCAGCTGCGAGATGGCCGCCTTGGCGGCGGCGTACACCGCGCGGAACTCGGCGCCGTTGAAGACCAGCTGCGAGCTGGTGTGGATGATCACGCCCCGGCCGCGATTCACCATCTGCTTGCCGACCAGCCTGGTGAGGGCGATGGGACCGACGAGATCGACGTCGATGACTCGTCTCAGGTTGGCCCACTCGAGGTCGAGGAACGGCTCGTAGAGCAGGATTCCGGCATTGTTCATGAGCACGTCGACGGCGCCGGCCGCCTGCACGAGGCGCTCCACGGACGCGATGTCGCCCTGGTCGAAGGTGTGCGCCTCGGCCGCGCCGAGCTCGCGCGCGATCGCGTCCAGACCCTGACCGTCGACGTCGGCGAGGACGAGCGCGGCGCCCACTCCGGCGAAGGCGCGGGCCATGCCGGCGCCGATGCCGCTGGCGGCGCCCGTGATGCACACGCGCCGGCCCTTGAAATCGAAGTGCTCGAGGTAGCCCACGTCACGACCCCCGGGGTGCCGGTCGGCCCGCGCGCGTCAGTATCCGAACAGGCGGGGAAGGAACGTCACCAGCGGCGGGAAGAGCATGCAGAGGAACAGCCCCGCGTACGTCACCAGGATGAACGGCCAGATGTTGACGATCAGGCGCGACAGCGGCAGCTCCCACAACGCGGAGACGACGAACAGCAAGATGCCCACCGGCGGCGTCAGCGAGCCCAGCGTGATGTTGATGATGAAGAGGAAGCCGAAGTAGATCGGGTCCAGCCCGTACGCCAGCGCGACCGGGGCCAGGATCGGCACCAGCATGATATAGGCCGCGTTGGACTCGAGGAACATGCCGACCACGATGAGCAGCAGCATCACGAGAAAGGTGAACATCAGCGGACTGGACGTCAGCGATCGTAGAAAAACGCCGATCCGCTGGGGCAGCAGCTCGGCCGTGAAGAGGTACGTCACCATCGAGGCGAAGCCGATCAGCGCGCCCACCACCGCCGTGATGATGGCGGAATTCAGCAGGGCCGTGGGCAGGTCACGGAGCTTCAGCTTGCCGGTGACGAAGAAGCCCACGACCACCGCGTACACGACGGAGATGGCGGCGCCCTCGGTGGCGGTGAAGGCGCCGACGATGATGCCCCCGATGACCACCACCGGCATCATGAGCACGATGAAGGAGCGCCGGACTTCGTGCCAGACGCGCCGCAGGGAGAACGGCTCGCCGGCGAGCGGGTAGCCGCGGCGCTTGGCGTACCAGGTGCAGAGCGCCATGAGCGCGATGGCGATGACGACGCCGGGGATGAACCCGGCCAGGAAGAGGCCGGCCACCGAGACGTCGCCCGCCATGACCGCGTAGACGATCACCGCGGCGCTCGGCGGAATGATGGGGCCGAGGGTGGCGGCCGACGCGACCACGCTGGCCGCGAACTCCTTGCCGTAGGCGCGCGTCAGCGGGGGGCCGAGCATCCCGGCCAGCGCGGCCGCGTCGCCCACCGCGGTGCCGGTCATCATCGAGACGATCATCTCGGCCATGATCGTCACGTGGCACAGGCCGCCGCGCACGCGGCCGACCAGCGAGTTCGCGAGATCGAACAGCCGCTCCATGATCCCGGCCCGCAGCATGAGCTCGCCGCCCAGCGTGAACAGCGGGATGGCGATGAGGGGGAAGGAGTCGATGGCGTGGACGAGCTTGCCGGGAAGCTGGATCAGCGGCGTGCCCACCACCATGACGCCCACCACCGACGCGATGCCGAGCACGAACGAGAGCGGCATGCCGAGGATGGCCAGGATGAAGAAGGTGACGGAGACCGCGGTGATCACTCGACGGCTTCGGTCCGCGGCGTCGGCTGGCCGCGCTGGATCCACCGGAGCAGGTGCAACACGCTGTGGACGGCGGAGACAAAGAGCGCGACGTAGAAGTAGCCCACGCTCACGTCGAGCCCGGGCATCCGCTGGTCCCAGGTCGCCCGCCCGAGCACGACCGCGTAGTACGCCACGATGACCATCAGCGCCGCCATCAACACGGCGTTGAATCGGTAGACCAGTCGCCGCCAGCGCCGGTCGATGACGTCGATCAGCAGCTCGACCCCGACGTGCAGGTTCCGGCCGAGGGCGAGCGGGAGGGCGAGCAGGAGCGCGACGATGAAGCAGAACCGCGGCACGTCCCATCCCCAGTCGAGCGACGCGTTGAGGACGTACCGGAAGAAGACCTGGACGGTGACCACGGCCGTGAGGACGGCCATGGCCGCCATCACGACCCACGACGATACGGTGTCGACGGCGGCGAGCGCGCGGTCGTAGAGCGCCAGCATCCCGGCTAGCGGCGCGTCAGCTCCCGCACTCCTTGATGGCCTTCATGGCCAGGTCGACCGACCTGGCGCCGACCCGCTCGCGGATCTTGTCGTAGACGGGGCGGGCGGCCTCGCGGAACTTGGCCAGCTCCTGCTTCGAGAGCTCGTCGTACTTCATGCCGCCCTTGATGAGCTTGCCCAGGGCCTCGTTGTTCTCCCGCTCGGCCAGGGCGCGCTGGTACGCCACGGCGGCGAACATCGCCTCCCGCACGGCCTTCTGATGCTCCGGTTTCAGCCCGTCGAAGGTCGGCTTGTGCATGAAATACGTGACCCAGTCGTAAAAGTGGCCGCTGTTCGAGAGGTACTTCTGCACCTCGTGGAATTTGCGCACCCACATGTTGTCGTACGGGTTCTCCTGCCCATCGACGACGCCTTGCTGCAGCGCCTGGTACAGCTCCTTGATGTCGATGGGCGTCGGGTTCGCGCCCACCGCCCGGAACGTCAGCGAGAACACCTCACCGGACGGTGTCCGGATCTTCAGGCCCTTGAGGTCGTCGACCTTCTTGATCGGCCGCTTGTTGTTGGTGATGTGACGGAAGCCGTTGGAGCCCCAGCCCAGGACGAGGACGCCTTTCTCCGCGGACTTCTCCGCGAGGTACGTGCCGAGCTCCGAGTCGATGATGCAGAAGGCCTGGGCCGCGGTGTTCGCGGCGAAGGGCAGGGTGGCCGCGTTGAACTCGGGGACGAGCCGGTCGTAGAAGCTCGGCCCGGCCCACGCCATGTGGACCTGACCGGTGCGGACCTGATCGACCTGCTCGAAGGCGCCGCCGAGCGTGTTGCCGGGAAAGAGCTCGACGGCGAGGGCGCCGTTCGTGCGCCGGGCCAGCTCGGACTTGAAGACTTCCATCGCCATGCTGCCGGTGTGACCGGCCGGGAAGGATCCGCTGGCGCGCAGCTTGACCTCTTGCGCCGCCGCCGGGTGGCCGGCAATCAGCAGCATGCTCACAGCAACGGCAACGGCCAACGTTCCAAGGCGAAGGCACCTCATTCGTCGATCCTCCTGCGCACCGGATCCGGGAGTGGTGAAGCTGAACGTTCCTCGCCGTCTTCACGCGCCGACGCTTACGGCTGCGGTTCCCAGGGCGCCTGCCAGAAGCGAATCCCGTCACCGACCTTCTTCCACTCGCCGGCCGGCCGGGCCTCGAGCGACTTCCCGAACGCGGTGCCGGGCGGCGGGATGAGGTTCTGCCCGACCGTCCCCGGGAAATGCTGCGCGACTTCTTCCGGACTCAGGCGCCGATCGGCCTCGATTCGACGGAGCGGCACGGGCGGCACCATCACCGTGTAGCCGTAGCCGAACGAGTGGAAGACCTGGCCATTGACGTGGCGGGCGGCGTCGGAGGCGAGGTACACGACGAGCGGCGCGACGTTGTCCGGATCGCGCTCGGTGCCCGCGGCCGCCTCGCTGGGCCACTTGCCGGTCTCCTCGAAGAACTGCCGGCCGCGCGGGGTGGAGTCGATCATCCGCGTGGCGCCGCTCGGCATGACGGCGTTGGCGGTCACCCCGTACTTCGCCATCGCGTTCGCGGTGGACCACATGAGGCCGATGATGCCGGCCTTGCCGGCGGCGTAGTTCGGCTGACCGGGCGCGCCGAGCGCGGACACCGACGACATGGAGACGATGCGACCGAACTTCTGCTCGCGCATGTGCACCGAGGCGGCCCGCGTGCAGTAGAAGGTGCCGTCGAGGTGCACGCTCAGCACCGCGGCCCATTCCTCCTTGCTCATGTTGAAGATCATCCGGTCGCGCAGGATGCCGGCCACGTTCACGAGGACGTCGATGCGGCCCCACAGCCGCACGGCCTGATCGACCATCGCGTGCGCCTGGTCCCAGTCCGCCACCGAGCCGTGGTTGGCGGCGGCGACCCCGCCCGCCTTGACGATCTCGTCCACGACCCGGTCGGCGGGGCTGCGGTCGATGCCGGCGCCGTCCAGTCCCGCGCCGAGATCGTTCACCACTACCTTGGCGCCCGCGTGAGCGAGCGCGAGCGCGATGCCGCGGCCGATGCCGCGACCCGCCCCGGTGACCAGCGCCGTCTTACCGTCGAGCATGCCCACTGTGTCGTCTCCTCTCGTCAGGCTGCGAGCCGTGCGGATCGCGCCATCGCCGGTGACTCAGCCCGGCAGGCGCCAGACCCGGCCCACCGCCGGCTCGTCGGACAGCGTGAACTGCGGTAGGGCCAGGTGATCGGCCAGGTCGTGGAACGTCACCCGGACCCGCTTGCCGATGGCGACGTTGTCGTCCGCCTCCGCCGCGCCATCGGCCTTCACGAGGTTCGCCACCAGCCGCAGCCCCTCGTCGGGCGTCGGTTGGCCGCGCTGCTCGTCGAGCTCCACCAGCACCACCGGGTACGGCGCCCACTCCTTGAAGCCCGGCTGGATCGCGTGCACGACGATCTCGTACGAGTAAATCGTCCCCCGCCCGCTCACGTCCTTCCACGTCCACCCCAGATCCATGCACCACGGGCACGCATGCGTGGGCGGATAGCGCATGAGCCCACACGCGTTGCACGCGCGCATCACCAGCTTGTGCTGCCGCGCGTGCCCATAGAACTCGATCCACTCGGTGTCGTTGTCGGGAACAACCAACGACATGCCGCGATACGTTACCGGTGCGGGCACGTCAGCCCTCCTAGGAAGAGCGCTGATAAGGGCCCATCTACTTCGTTGGCTCCGTCGCTCCTCGCTGCGGCGTACTCGGAGTACGCCTCACTCGTCGCTTCGTCGCCGCCTCGTATCTGGACCCTTCTCATCGCTCTTATTGCGAACTCAGCGATGCAGGATGAGCGCTGATCCGGTGGCCGGCATCGCCCAACCGAGATTCATCGTGATGTTGGCGTCCTTGACCTGGCGGCAGCGGCCGGGGGTGTAGTCGTACGTGTGGATGCCCTCGGCGGCCTTCGGGCAGTAGTCGTCGATGGTGCCGCGGAGCTGGCGGACGTTCTCGATGACCATGGCCATGCCGTGGGTGTAGCCCTCGCAGAGGTGGCCGCCCGACGTGTTGTTGGGGCGCTTGCCGCCGAGGTTGATGATCCCGCTCGACACGTACTGCCCGCCCTCACCCTTCTTGCAGAAGCCGTACTCCTCCAGCTGCAGCATGGTGGTGAAGGTGAAGGCGTCGTAGGAGCCGGTGGCGTCGACGTCCTCCGGCGTGATCCCGGCCTGGCCGAACACGATGTCCTTCGCGTAGTAGCCGGCCACTCGCGTGATCGGGCCGTGGGCCCAGTGGAAGTCCAGGCGGGGCTTGGAGACGCGGCCGGCCACCCCCATGACGTAGGTCGGCCGCGGCTTGAGATCGCGCGCGCGCTCCGCCGACGTGACGATCACGCAGGTGGCGTTGTCGGTCTCCAGGCAGCAGTCGAGCAGATGCAGCGGCTTGACGATCCACCGGGACTTCACCACGTCCTCGACGGTGACCGGATCCTGGAGCAGCGCCTTCGGATTCGAGGCCGCGTGCCGGCTGTGAGCGACCTTGACGTGGGCGACCTGCTCGGACGTCGTCCCGTACTCGTACATGTGGCGCATGAACGTGAGCGCGAAGTTCTGGCCGGCGCTCGTCATGCCGAAGGGGCGCTGCGCCAGGTCCAGGCCGCGCACGGGCGCGGCCGCGCGCACGCCGGTGCCGCCGATCCGGAATTCCGAGTAGCCGTTCATCGACCGGAAGATCGCCACCGTGCGGCACATGCCGGCCTCGATCGCCCCCATGGCGAGGCCGATGAGGGCCTCGGTCGAGGAGCCGCCGCCCACCACGTCCATGTAAAAGTTGAGGCGAATGCCGAGGTCCGACGCGACCCAGTTGGACAGGGTCGAGTCGTTGTTCTGGTAGCTCATCATCCCGTCCACGTCGCCGGCGGTGAGGCCGGCGTCGAGGATCGCGCTGCGGATCGCCTCCACCGCCATGGCGCGCGTGGTGCGCTTCGAGTGACGCGAGTATTCGGTCTCGCCCACGCCGACGATGCCGTACTTGTCCCGGAGGTGGCTCATCGAGGCTCCTTCGTGCTCGCGTCTCGTCGCGGAACCCGCCGAGAGTAACACGTCACGGGAGCGCCGCGCCGGCGGCGGCGAGGGGCGGTTACGGCCCCCGGAGGTCTCGGGCCCGCAGGCCCGTATCATGGCGGAGCGGGCTCCGTTCCCCGCGATCGCGGGGCGGCCGTGCCGCGGGGCGGGATGCCGGATCGATCTCTTCGACGACCGCGTATCGGAGCCGGCGGTGCTGCATCCAGCGGACGACGAGGAGGTCGGTGAACGCGCGCAGGGCGCGGTTGCGCACGCCGAACTTGGACCGGCCGAAGCGCCGGGGACGATGGTTGACGGGGACCTCGACCACGCGATAGCCGGCCAGTCGCAGGAGGGTGGGCACGAAGCGGTGCATCCCGGTGTAGGGCGGGATCGCCTGCAGACACTCGCGCCGTATCGCGCGCAGACTGCAGGCGCTGTCGCTCACCCGATCGCCAGTGACCCGGTCTCGAATCCGGTTGGCCACCCGCGAGGAGATGCGCCTGAGCCACGAGTCACGGCGGATCCGCCGCCAGCCGACGGCCGCGTCGGCGCCTTCGAGCGCGGCCAGCAGCGTGGCGATGTCATGGGGATCGTTCTGGAGATCGCTGTCCATGGTGACGACGATCCGACCGCGCGCCGCCGCGAAGCCCGCGAAGAAGGCCGCGCTCAGGCCGGCGTTGGAGTGGAAGCGAATCAGCCGGATCCGCGCGTCCCGTTCGGCGAGATCGCGGATGATCGAGGCGCTCCCGTCGCGCGAGCCGTCGTCGACGAAGATGACCTCGGCGCTCTGTCCGAGGGACGCCAGCGCATCGGCCACTTCCCGCCAGAGCTGGGGCAGGCTCTCGGCTTCCTCGAAGACCGGCAGGACGATCGAGAGCTCGGGGGGCGGGCTCAGGGTTGGTGCCTTCCGAGGACGACCATCTCACGTTCCGCGACCGAGGCCGTCGTCAGTACGCGCCAGGACGGCCCAACGCCGGGAGCCAGGAGGTTCCAGCGTTCTCGCGTCGTGATCACGACGTTCGCGGACGAATCGGCCATTCGGCTCGCCAACACCTCGGGTGATGCGATTTCCGTCACCGGCCGGCGCAGATAGAAGTCGTAGGAGAGTCGGATCTCGGGATGCGCGATGACCGACCCTCCCGGCGGCGTATGGGACGCCGCCGCTGACGCCAGCGCCCGGACATCGTACGCTCGCGCATATCGCACGGGGTAGGTGATTCCCTCGATCATGAAGATCCCGCCGAGGGCCAGGCCGAACGTGACCGCTCCCACCATGAACGCGTTCCGGCGCGCGGCGACGACGAGGACCACGCCGGCCGCCATGGCGAGCGCGGCGATCGCCGCGGTCTCCCACCACGCGTCCGGCACGTAGGCCTGCTTCTCGCCCTCGGCGGCGAGACGCAGGAGCGGCGACGTGACCACGATGGCCACCGCCATCGCGAGCACGCCCGTGGCCATGGTCGCCCGGCGCAGGAGGCGCCGCGCGCCGTCGAGGGGGGCGACGGTCAGGAACTCCGCGGTGAGGAGCGCGAGCCCGGGGTAGATCGGGAGCAGGTAGCGCGACCGAAACGTGCCGGACATCCCGATCACGAGCCACAGCGTCAGCGTCCACAGGCCGACCCGGCGTCGTCCCGGATCCGGCGCGCGGCGCCACCAGAGGGCGGCGGCGCCCAGCCAGAGGATCCACGGCAGGAAATCCGGGAGGGCCGAGAGCATATTGCCGACGCGGGCGAGGATGCCGCCGCGGAAGAACCAGGTCAGATAGTGGCCGCGCAACACCTGACCGGCGAAGGCCCCCCGCGAATGCGTGTAGTAGGGGACGAGCCAGATCAGCGCCACCGCCGCGAGGATCGCGAGGCCCGGCCCGGACGCGAGCTTGCGAAGGGCCAGGCGACCGTCGGTCAGCGCCACCGCGACGGCGGCCGCGGGCAGCGCGGCCAGCGCGGGCGGGCCCTTGGTCAGGACGCCGCCGGCGATGCAGGCGTAGAACGCGGTGAGCGGCCCCGACGCCCAATCGGCCCGCTGCGCGCGGAGGAGCCAGTAGAGCGCCCACACCAGCCAGGCATTGAGCATCACGTCGGGCAACACCTGATGACCGATCTCGAACTGACACAGCGTCGTGATCAGCATGAGCCCGGCGAGCGCCCCGGCGCGCCCGCCCCACAGGAGATTGCCGATCGCGATCACCCCGGCGATGCCCACGAGTGCGGAGATCACGGCCGGGATGGCCGCCGTGAATTCGGTCACCCGCCCGGCCGGCATCGACGCGAGCGCGATGCTCCAGAAGAAGAGCTGCGGCTTGTTCATGTACGGCCGGCCGCGCAGATCGGGAACGAGCCAGCGGCCGTGCTCGAGGACGTCCTGACCGAGCAACGCTTGCCGTGCTTCGTCAGAGGACCAGATCGGGCGCCGGCCGGCCGGAATCAAAAGGATCACGGCCGCGAGCGCCAGCACGCCGAGAGCGCATGCCGCGGCTCGCCTCTGCGCATCCGACATGACGCCTGAGTGTAGCGCGGACACCGCCGCCCTCCGCGCCTCTCTTCCGCCCTCCGCCTCACCCCGACGCCACGTCACGAGCGACAGCCCGCGTCGGCGCCCCTCACCTCTTGCCGTTCGGCTTGGGCAGGACCTCGGCCAGGAATTTCCCGGTGTACGAGCCCGGTGTCTGCGCGATGACTTCCGGCGGCCCCTCGGCCACGATCTCGCCGCCTTCGTCGCCGCCCTCGGGCCCGAGGTCGATGACGTGGTCGGCGACCTTGATCACGTCCAGATGATGCTCGACCACGAGCACGGTGTTGCCGGCATCGACCAGGCGGTGGAGCACGCCGAGCAGGCGCTTGACGTCGTCGAGATGCAGGCCGGTCGTCGGCTCGTCGAGCACGTAGAGGATCTCCCCGGTGGCCCGCGCGCCGAGCTCGGCCGCGATCTTCAGGCGCTGCGCCTCGCCGCCGGAGAGCGTGGTGGCCGGCTGACCGAGCCGCAAGTACCCGAGACCGACGTCCTGCAGCACGCGCAGGCGGCGGGCGAGGCCGGGCTGGGTCGCGAAGAACTCGAGGGCGTCGTCCACGGTCAGGCCGAGGACGTCGCTGATGTTGCGGCCGCGATACTTCACGCCGAGGACGTCGCCCCGGTAGCGCCGGCCCTCGCATTCCGGGCAGGTGACGTACACGTCCTCGAAGAAGTACATCTCGAGCTTCTGGAAGCCGTCGCCCGCGCACGTCTCGCAGCGTCCGCCGGGGACGTTGAAGGAGAACGCGCCGGCGCCGAGGCCCATCGCCCTCGCTCGCGGCAGCGCGGCGTAGAGCTTGCGGATGTCGTCGAACGCCTTGACGTAGGTGATCGGGTTGGAGCGCGGGGTACGCCCGATCGGCTCCTGATCGATGAGGCGAATGCCCTTGAGGTAGTCGGTCCCGCGCAGCTCGTCGTAGGCGCCGGGCGGAGCGAAGTCCGTCTTGAACACGCGGGCCACCGCGCGGTAGAGCGTGTCGTGGACCAGCGTCGACTTGCCCGAGCCCGACACCCCGGTGACGACGGTGAGCGTGCCGAGCGGAACGCGCAGCGTGACCGATTTGAGGTTGTGCTCGCGCGCGCCGCTGAGAACGAGCTGACGCCGGCCGGTACGCCGTACCAGGGGCGTCGGGATGGACTCACGGCCGGAGAAGTAGCGCGCGGTCAGCGAGCGCGTCGACTTGCGGAATTCCGCCTGCGGACCGTTGAAGACGATCTCGCCCCCGCGCTCGCCCGAGCCCGGCCCCAGCTCGACGACATGGTCCGCCGCTTCGATGAAGGCGCGATCGTGCTCCACGACCACCACGGTGTTTCCCGCCTGCGAGAGCTCGCGGCACAGATCGACGAGCCGGCTCGTGTCGCGCGCGTGCAACCCGATCGACGGCTCGTCCAGCACGTAGAGCGTGCCCACCAGCTGCGAGCCGAGCTGGTTGGCCAGGTTGATCCGCTGCGCCTCCCCGCCCGACAGCGTGCGCGTCTGCCGCCCCAGCGTGAGATAGCCGAGGCCGACCCGGAGCAGGAAGGTGAGCTTCGCCGTGAGCTGCTTGAGGATCTCGCGCGCGACCGCCTGTTCCCAGGCGGTGAGCTTGAGATCGCCGACGATCCCCAGCGCCTGCTCGATGGTGAGCGCGGTGAATTCGGCGATGGTGAGCCCGGCCACCCGGACGGCCAGCGCGGGCGGCTTCAACCGGGCGCCCTGGCAGGTGGGGCAGCGCGACGGGGTCCGGTAGCGCGAGAGGAAGACGCGGACGTGGAGCTTGTAGCGGTACGACTCGACCTCTTCGAAGAAGCCCTGGATGCCGGGAAACTTCCCATCGCCCTCGTAGACGAGCTTGCGCTCGTCCTCGGTGAGCGCCTGGTAGGGCTTCGCGATGTCGAGCCCGTGACGCTTGGCGGCTTTGACGAGCTCCTTCTGGTACCGCTTGCCGGAGGGATAGCCCCACGGCTCGACGGCACCGTCGCCGAGCGCCCGGGTGGGATCCGGGACCACCAGCGCCTCGTCGTAGCGCAGCACGTTGCCGAAGCCCTTGCACTCGGGACAGGCGCCGAGCGGATGGTTGAACGAGAAGAGCAGCGGCTGCGGGCGCTCCAGCGCGAGCGCGCACGTGGGACAGCGGAGTGCCTCCGTGAAGCTGCGCACGCCCTGTCCCACGACGTCCACTTCGACGGTGCCGGCGCCCTCGCGCAGCGCGGCCTCGACGGACTCGGTGAGCCGTCCGCGCTGTCCGGCGTCGACGACGATCCGGTCGAGGATGACCGCGACGTCGCGGACGGTCGCCACCTCGGGCGGGGGCGGGGCGGCCAGGTCGGCGAGCGTGTCGCCCACCCGGACGCGCGCGAAGCCGCGGCGCGTGAGCGACGTCCACAGCTCGGCCGGGGCCATTCCCGACGGCACCGGCAGTCGGAACGCCACCATCGCGCGTTCGCCCGGGTGCTCGGCGAGCAGGGTGTCGACGATGCTCTCCGCCGAGTGCGCGGCGGCGGCGGCTCCGCACTGCGGGCAGTGAACGCGGCCGACTTTGGCGTAGAGCAAGCGCAGGTAGTCGTAGACCTCGGTGGCGGTGCCGACGGTGGAGCGCGCCGTGCGCACCGGGTTTTTCTGCTCGAGGGCGACGGCGGGACGGATGTGCTCGATGCGATCGACGTCCGGGCGGTCGACGCGGTCGAGGAACATCCGGGCGTACGTCGACAGCGACTCGACGTACCGCCACTGACCTTCCGCGAAGAGCGTATCGAACGCGAGCGAAGACTTGCCGGAGCCGGAAACGCCGGTGATGACGGTGAGCCGGTCGTGGGGAATCTCGAGCGAGATGTTCTTGAGGTTGTTCTGGCGGGCTCCCTCGATCCGAAGCCCCACGGGGCCGGCCATCCGAAAGGTCCTCCTGAGGAGGGAATCTTACCCGAGATGATGAGCTGACGCTAACGCCCTCTCACCGCGACGGTTTGACAGGGTGAGGGCTCCTGCCTACAATCGGCCTTGATGCGAATCATTCCTAAAAAGAAATCGGAGGTCACCCTGCGCGAGCGTGGCCTCCGGTTGACCGAGCCTCGCCGGGTCATCCTCGAGGTGGTTCGGTCCACCACCGTGCATCCCTCGGCCGCCCAGGTGTACGCCCGGGTGCGGCTCCGGCTGCCGCGCGTCAGCCTCGCCACCGTGTACCGAAATCTCCGGTTGCTCGCGGCGGAGGGGTTGCTGCGGGAGCGCGCCGACGTCACCGGCCTCCGTTTCGACGGCCGCACGGACCGGCACGATCACTTCACGTGCGTGGCGTGCCGTCGCATCTTCGACCTGCCGTCCCGCGCGGCTGCGCTCGGGGTGGCGCCGGCGCGGGGCGGGTTCGAGGTGTTCGAGCAACGCATCGAATTCTACGGCCGGTGCCCGGCCTGTCGCCGCCGTCGCGCGGCGCGGGCGCCGCGATCGTCGCGGGCATCGCTCTCGTCGCACACGCAGCGCTCATCCCACACACCACCAAGGAGGACGTATGGCCGGCAAGAGTCTCAAGGGCACTAAGAGTCACGAGAACCTGAAGGACGCGTTCGCCGGCGAGTC
The DNA here is from genome assembly GCA_041492755.1 of Methylomirabilia bacterium. Taxonomy (GTDB): domain Bacteria; phylum Methylomirabilota; class Methylomirabilia; order Rokubacteriales; family CSP1-6; genus JBGPXN01. The sequence goes on from JBGPXN010000086.1 coordinate 18,055, forward strand.
GCAGGCGAATCGCCGATATCTCTACTTCGCCCGCGTCGCCGACATCGAGGGTTTCCCGGACATCGCCGGCCTGTTCAAGGACACCGCCGACGCCGAGACCGGCCACGCCTTCGGTCACCTGGATTTCTTGAAGCCGATCGGCGATCCCGCCACCGGCGAGGCGATCGGCAAGACCGAGCTGAACCTCAAGTCCGCCGTGGCCGGCGAGACGTACGAGTACACGCAGATGTATCCCGGCATGGCGAAGACGGCGCGCGACGAAGGGTTTCCCGAGCTCGCGGAGTGGTTCGAGACGCTCGCCAAGGCCGAGAAGTCGCACGCGGGGCGGTTCAACAAGGGGCTGACGCAGGTCGCGGGCAAGGACCCGGCGGACGCGATCTAGCTTCCTCGTTCGGCTCGGCGGCCGCGGGGGGGGGGGGGGGGGGACAAAAAAGAGAAGCACCCCCCCCCCCCCCCGCCCGCCCCCCCCCCCCCC
>JBGPXN010000283.1:0-3819 GCA_041492755.1 Methylomirabilia bacterium
ATCACGATGTCGATGTCGCGCGCCATGCGCGGCACCGCGTAGTAGTTTCCCGCGAAGGAGCCCGTGAGCATGTAAGGGATCCCCCTGGAGTCCAGCCGTTTCGTGACGATCGAGAGAACCTCCAGTTCTTCGGTCACGCGCGCGTCCTCCACCTTCGCCTCGATCTGTGTCAGGTACGGTCACAGCCCCGGCCGGGCGAGCCCCAGCTCTTCCCACATCCAGCCGAAGTCGTAAGCCGGGCGGCCCTCGCGGCGAGCGCGCGTGGATGTGTTCTCCATGGCCTTGAGGAGGGAAATCAGCTTCTCCCGCGAAGACTTGAGGCTCGCGGCCTCGCGTGGGGTCCGGCCGTTCAGGGCGGGCAGCGGCTCGTCGAGCCACTTCCCGTAGTGCTGCTCGTAGAACTGGCCGGCGAGCTCGGCCTGCACCTCGGGCGGAATCTCCGACGGCCGGGCCGGGCGATCGCGGCGGCGCTCCACGGCCTGGCCGACATCCTCGTACGTGGTGGCGCGGTAGGCGACGGCGGCGCCCGCGCGCGCTTCGATCATCGCCCGGCCGCGCTCGGCCCGTGGCTTGGACGTCGTTTCGAAGGTGAGACGACTGGGGCCGGGAACCACCACGCCCAGGCTCCGGCGCGGGGCTTCCTCGCCGTCGAGCCGCATGGAGGTCACCTCGATCGCAGGGCCCGCGCGAGCGGTGCGCTTCCGGCGCGGCGCGGCGTCCTCCAACCACACGTAGCTGCCGTCGTCCTGGCGGTGCAGATCGGGATGGCCGGCGAGAGCGGCCTCGACGGCCGCGGGGTCCTTCACGTCGAAGACCACGCGGGCCAGGACTACTGCGTCGCCCTCGGCCGTGACGATCTTCGGAAGCCGGCGCAGGGCCACGTGGTCGAGCCAGAGGTGGTGGAAGAGCATGCCGTGCGCCTTGAAGAAGGCGGTGAGGTCCGCTCCGCCGGGCTCGCGCTTGAACTCGCGGTGGGCCCGCCGGAAGGTCTTGAGGATTTCTTCCTTCAGCATCGCGGGGTAGAGGTACGGGAGGCCGTCGAGCACGGGGACGCCGGCCTCTCCCAGCATCACGCGCGTGCCCAGGAGATCCCACTGGACGAGCTGGCGGGTGGCGAGGCGCTCGTGCACGGAGATACGGTCGCCCGTCCAGAGATCGGTCAGGTCGAGGCCCTCCTCCAGCCGCACCCGCGCGACCTCGTACAACCGCAGATGCGACAGGCGCATGCGCTCGAGGTAGCGGACCTCGCCCGAGCGTAGGCTGCTCGGTCCCCGCGCCAGCAGCTCCTCGAGGAGCGTCCGGCCGCCCGGCAGGCGGTAGTCGAAGGCGACCCATTCGTGATAGGCGGCCTGGCTCTCGTCGAGCTCCAGCGCCTCGTGCAGATCGTCCTCGGTGTGGTCGTTCATCCAGTCGGCCCAGAATGCGGCGCTGGCGACCCGGCGCGCCTCGTCGAACTCGGCGCGACGCGAGAAGCGAAACAGCGTCTCCATCGCGCTCTCTCGCTCGGCCGCGGTGAACGCGCCGGGGGTCGAGGCGTCTTCCCCCATGCAGCACTTCTTGAGCTTCCGGCCGCTGCCGCACGGGCACGGGTCGTTCCGTCCCACCCCGCTCATGGGACGGTCTCCGCGGCCCCGTCCGCGGCGCTGATCGCCGCGCCGTCCGCTTCGATCCGATATGCGCCGAGACCGAACGTCGCGCCGCTGCCGGCGTGGGTCCACTGGCCGAACACGAGATACGGCCAGAAGGGCTTGAGGTCGCCGTCGTACACGACGCTGCCCACCAAACCCTCCCAGTCCATCCGCCGATCCTGCCGCCCCGAGTAGCGAGTCCACCGCGTCCACCGTGTCTCGTCGCGGACGAGCCGGACCGCGGCGGCCGCATCGATCAGGCCGCGGAAGTCGACGTCGAGCGGGCCGCCGCCGTGGAATCGGGCGAGCGCCGAGACGCGACCCAGCAGCCGGCGGAAGAGCAGTTGGAACTCGGCTCGCCGCGCGAACGTCCCCGCCTTCTTGAGGCGCGTTTGAGTGATGAACGTCACCCGCACCGGTCCCGACGGGCACGGCACGGCGGCGCAGTCGCCGAGCGTGACGGTCGCCTCACGCGGGCGGACGAGCGTCTCATCGCTGGTGTACACGACCTCGCTGGCCGCCGTCAGCGGGTGGACCGCGTCGATCCGGCGGAGCGCCACGGCGCGCCGCCCGCGGCCGAGGCGGTCGATCTCGCGCAGGGTCACCACGAAGTGTGGGAGGAACTCGCGAGCGCGGCCGATGAGGGTGAGGTCGAAGCAGACCTCGCTGCCAGCCGGATAGTCGGCGGCGGCAGCCGGAGGTGGCGCGATGACGAAGGGTCGCGGGATCTCGTCGTGCGTCCGGAGCGCTTCGGCATCCGGTGGAGGCGCCGTCTCGAAGACCAGGTGATACGGGCAGGATTGCGGGACCGGGCACCGCTCACCGTCCCGGCCGAGACAGCACAGCCGCCGGAAGGCGTGGCCGAACACGCCGCGCAGCGTCGAGCCGAGGTACTCGGGCAGGTCGAGCCGGTCGAGCGCCTCGAGGGTGACTCGATAGCGGGCGAGTGCGAGTTGACCGTTCACCGAGAGTACGGCACGCCGTTCACCCAGAGTACGGCGTCTCGGAGGTCGGCGTCACCCACGCGTCCGGCGGGACGGCTTGGTCGCTCGCGCACCACCGACTGGACGCGCTTCATCTGCGGTTGCCCGCGCCAGCGGCTTGCGCCCGTCCGCCAGCATGAGCGCCAGCTTGTCGGCCTCCCGCCGGATCGCCTCGCGCAGCGACGGCGGCGCCAGCACTTCGACCTCGGCGCCGAAGCCCAGGAGCCAGCGCCGCACTTCGAGCGTGTCGGCCACCGTCACCCGCAGCTCCAGCCGCCCCTCGGGAAGCTCGCGGAGCTGCTGGCTGGGATGCCAGAGCCGGTCGCGCACGTGAGGCGCGCCCGCGCGTGAGAAGACGGCCTGAACGCTGACGAGATCGCCGCGCACGATGCCCCACGCTTCGCGCAGGTACGCCTCCGCGTCGAAGCCGGCCGGCACCTGGAACGTGTCCCGCAGGGCGGTGACGGCGCGGATGCGCTCGACGGCGAAGATGCGCACCTCCCGGCGGAGGTGACAGTAGCCGACGAGGTAGAGGCCGCCGGTGACGAACGTCAGGTGGTAAGGGTCGATCGACCTTCCAGACGCCGCGGCGGCCGTCGCGTTCGTCGTAGATCGGGAAGCCGCCATCCTGGAGAACGCGGAGATCGCGCCAGAGCGTACGAACGGCGCAGCCAAGCTCGCGGGCGGCATCGTCGACGGCGAGCCCGGTTGGCCGCCCAAGCATCTGGAGCAAGCGCCACTGGCGCGCGGACTGGTCTCCCCGCGACATCGGTGCGGCGATTCTGCCGGCAGCGCCCGCACGCTGTCAACGCATGCTCACCGAACGACACGTGCGCGTATCAGGCGCCGAGAAGGGCCCAGATGCCAGGCGGCGGCACAGCGACGATCGAGACGTCGCTGCGCGCAACGGGCCGGGCCGCTCAAAACGGTGCAGATGCGAGGCGACGAGGAGCGACGACTGAGACGTGGTCCGGCCACGTCGCAGGGAGGAGCGACGAGTCAACGACGCAGATGCGCCGTTTTCAGCGGCCCGCAGCTAATCCCAGAGGTAAGCCCGTGGGTTGACCGCCTGCCCCTTGACGAGGATCTCGTAGTGCAGGTGCGGTCCTGACGAGCGACCGGTGTTGCCGCTCAGGCCCAGCTCAGTGCCGCGCTCGACCCGCTGGCCAACGCTGACGAGGACCTTGCTGAGGTGGCCGTACACCGTC
>JBGPXN010000315.1:0-2395 GCA_041492755.1 Methylomirabilia bacterium
CCTGCGCGGTGGCGCGATTCTCTCGTTCGCCCTGCTCGTCCCCGCCTTCGCCGTGTTCCTGCTCCAGCGTTTCTGGGTCGCGCGCGCGTCGTACGTCACCATCACCGGCAAGGTTGGCGCGCGCACGACGGTGAAGAGCGTGGCGCCGTGGACACGGTGGCTGCTGCTGGCCGCCTGCCTGCTGGTCGGCATCGTGATCGCGTACTTCTACGCGCTGCTCGGGTACGCCTCCGCGGTGGTCGCGTTGGGGGCGAACCACGCGTGGACGGTCCAGCACTATCGCGTCGTCTTCACCGAGGGGATGCGCGCCATCCGCGACACGCTCGTCATCGCCGGGCTCGGCATGCCGCTCGGCGGCCTCTACGGCATCCTGGTCGGGTACCTCGTCGCGCGGAAGGTGTTCCCGGGCCGGCGCCTGATGGAAGTCGTCTCCATGACCAACTACGCGCTGCCCGGCACCATCGTCGGCATCGCGTATCTCATCGCGTTCAACGATCCGCCCCTCGTGCTGACCGGCACCGCGGCCATCATCGTCGCTTGCTACGTCTTCCGCTACAGCCCGACCGGCATCCGCACCACGGTGGCCCTCCTCCAGCAGATCGATCCCGGCCTGGAGGAAGCATCCGCATCGTTGGGCGCGGGCAGCACCACCACCTTCCGACGCGTCACCCTCCCGCTGATCACGCCCGCGTTCTTCGCCGGGCTCGGCGTCGTCTTCATCCGCTCCATGACCGCGATCAGCGCCACCATCTTCCTCGTCTCCATCAACTGGACCCTCATCACCGTGCGCATCCTCGAGAACATGACCGAGCTGTCACTGGGGCCGGCCGCCGCCTTCTCCGTCTTCGTGGTGGTCGTGGTATTCGTGGTGATCGCGGCGCTGGGCTGGACGCTGCGGCGCGTGCGCGCACCCGGAGCGGTCGCGGTGTCGAGCCTGCTGGGAGGCTAGGGTGAGCGCCGTCGGCATTCACGTCGCTCACCTCTCGAAGCGATTTGCCCATCGGGTGACGGGGGACGTGTGGGCGGCCCGTGACGTGAACCTGAACGTGGCGCCGGGCGAGCTGCTCACCCTGCTGGGTCCCTCCGGCTGCGGCAAGACCACGACCCTGAGGATGATCGCCGGCTTCGAGACACCCGACGAGGGCCGCGTCCACATCGGCGAGCAGGACGTGACCGACCTGCGCACCAATCAACGCAACACCGGCTTCGTCTTCCAGAACTACGCGCTCTTCCCGCATCTGAGCGTGTTCGAGAACGTGGCCTACGGTCTGCGCGTGCAGGGCAAGCCGTCCGGCGAGATCGCCCGCGCCGTCGACGACGTCCTCGGCATGATCGGCCTCCGCGGCTACGAGCGCCAGCTCCCCAACCAGCTTTCCGGCGGCGAGCAGCAACGCGTCGCGCTGGCCCGGGCCATCGTCATCCGCCCGCGGGTGCTGTTGTTCGACGAGCCGCTCTCGAACCTCGACGCGCGCCTGCGCGTGCACATGCGAAGCGAGATCCGACGCCTGCAGAAAGCGCTGTCGATCACCGCGGTATACGTGACGCACGATCAGGAGGAGGCGATGGCCGTCTCCGACCGGATCGCCGTGATGAATCAAGGCCGGATCGTCCAGGAGGGCACCGCGGAAGACCTGTATCACCGGCCGGCGTCGGAGTTCGTGGCCCGGTTCATCGGCCGCGTGAACCTGGTGCCGGCGCGCGTGCTCGCCGTGAGCGGCGACGCGCTGGACGTGGAGGTCGCGGGCGTGCGGCTGCGGCTCACCGGCACGCGGCCGGATCTGGTGGTGGGCAGCCAGGTGCAGCTCGTGATCCGGCCCGAAGCCCTGCAGCTCGAGCGCGGCGACGACGGACCGCGGGTCGACGTCGTCTCGCGGACATTCCTCGGCGAGAAGCTCGACTACGAGGTACGCGTGGGCGAGGTCGTGCTGCAGGTGACGGACCGTGGGAGGGGATCCGGGCGCGCGTTCGTGGCCGGCGAGCAGGTGCGGCTACGGTTGCCGTCCGACGGCGTCCCGATCTTGCTGGCCGGCGAATGACGCGACGGCGCGCCGTCGGCGGGCTTCTCGCGGTGGCGGGCGCGCTCGTCTTCCGCCGAGCGCCGGCCGGCGCGCAGGGAGCCTCGATCCACGGCGAGCGGGACGTGTTTGCCTCCGCCGGGCTCGTCATTGCCTGGGCTGTCCTGCAAGGCGCCACGGAGGAAACGACCCAGGTCGTGGTGCGCGTCGCGGTGATCGGCGAGGCGTATCGCCACGTTGCCGTCGATGGGGTCGATCCGTTCACCCGGGCTCGCCGCCGGATCCTGCCCAGCGCGCCCAGCGCCACCACGCTCGACGTCCGTAGTCCCCGGGCAAGCTTCGCCGACTTCCCTCGCCGCGAGATTCGTCTCTATCGGACC
>JBGPXN010000260.1:0-4769 GCA_041492755.1 Methylomirabilia bacterium
CCCATCGTCCTCGTGGACCACGGGGACAACACCGCGTCCGGCGGGACGCAGGACGTGATGAGCGTGATCGAGGAGGCCATGCGGCAAGGCCTCGACGACGTCGTCGCGGGGCCGATCTGCGATCCGGCGACGGTCAAGCGGATCGTCGAGGCCGGGACGGCCGCCAGCGTGACGCTGGACCTGGGCGGCAAGGTCGACATGCCGCAGGTCAATCTCATGGGCAAGCCGCTGACCGTGACCGGCAAGGTGACGCGGATCACGGACGGAGAGTTCGTCGTCACCGGGCCGATGGCCACCGGCACGCGCGTGCGCATGGGCCGCACGGCGGTGCTCGACACGGGTGCCATGCAGATCGTCATCGCCGAGCGCCGGAGCGAGCCCTTCGACCTCGGCGTATTCACCCACTGCGGCATCGACCCGCGCCGCAAGACGTATGTCCTGATCAAGTCGCGCCAGCACTTCCGCGCGGGCTTTGAGCCGATAGCCAGGCACATCGTGATGTGCGACGGCGACGGCTGCACCAGCTCCGATCTCCGGCTCTTCACCTACCGGAAGCGTCCGAGGCCGCTCTACCCCTTTGAGGACGGAGGAGGCTCATGATCGAGTTCAAACCGCTCACGTACGAGGCGCTGAAGGTCGGCGAGGAGTTCGTGTCCGACGAGCACCTCGTGACGCCGGAGGACGTCGAGACCTACGCGTTCGCGGTGGACGACCATCACCCCTGGTTCTTTGGGGACTCGCCCTTCGGCGGCCCGATCGCACACCCGACGCTGCTCGGTAACCAGGCGCTCCGCCTCCGTCACGGCCGGTACATCGTGCACGCCGGGCTTCACGCCAAGATGGAGTTCGAGTTCCTCGAGCCGATCCGCCAAGGCGTCCGCGCGCGCTCGCGCGGAACCGTCGTTGACAAGTACGAGCGCCGCGGGAAACCGTACATGGTGACGGAGTTCGTGACCGAGGACGAGAACGGGACGGTGCTCGTGCGCGGCCGCTTCACCCAGATGCTCTTCCGAGGCTGAGGCGCGCCATGAATACCAGCGGTCTGGTCCTGCCGTCGCTCCAGAAGGAGATTTCGCAGCGCAAGATCGACGCGTATTCGGTGGTGCGGCCGAAGTCCATTCACACCGACCCGGACTGGGCGCGGCAGAAGGGATTCCGCGCTCCTCTCGCCCAGGCGATGATGTCGACGGCGTACGTGTCGGAGCTGATGACCAGATTTCTCGGCGCCGGCTTCGTCAGGGGCGGCACATTGTCGATGATCTTCATCAAGCCGGTCTACGCCGGCGATCGCCTCACCGTGCGCGGTGCGGTCAAGGACAAGCGGCGGGAGGATGGCGTCACGCGCGTCAGCGTCGATGTCTGGTGCGAGAACCAGCACGGCGAGAAGACCGCAGTCGGCACGGCCACCGGACTCGAGCCCCCTGGGGTTGAAGAGAAATGAACCGCAGCACCGAGCGCATCCTCACCACGCACACGGGCAGCCTGCCGCGGCCTCCCGACCTGACGGCGATGCTGGAGGCCCTGGACGGCGGCGGCGCCTTCGACCAAGCCGCCTTCGAGGCCCGCGTGGGCCCCGCCGTCGCCGAGATCGTCCGGCGGCAGGTGGAAGCGGGCGTGGACGTCGTCAACGACGGCGAGCAGGGCAAGGTCGGCTACTCCACGTATGTGCGGCATCGGCTCACCGGCTTCGGCGGGCAGAGCGCGGTGCCGTCGAGGGCCGACTGGGCGGATTTTCCCGAGGCTGCCGCCCGTGCCGAGCGACGCTCGGCCGTGGCGCGCCCGTCGTGCAACGGGCCGATCGACTGGCGGGACCGCGCGGCGGTCGGCAAGGACGTCGCCAACCTCCGCGCGGCGCTCGACGGCAGCCGGCCGGCGGAAGCCTTCATGACGGCCGCGTCGCCGGGGGTGATCGCTCACTTTCTTCGAAACGATCACTACCCGAGCCGGGAGGCCTACCTCGCGCGCCTCGTGGACGTCATGAAGGAGGAGTACGACGCCATCGTCCGAGCGGGGTTCGTCCTCCAGATCGACTGCCCCGATCTCGCCATGGGGCGCCACCTCGCCTTTCCGACTCTCAGCAACGCCGAGTTCGTGAAGATCGCCGAGGCCAACGTGGAGGCGCTCAACCACGCGCTCCGCGACCTCCCGCCCGATCGGATGCGGCTGCACCTCTGCTGGGGAAACTACGAGGGGCCGCATCACCGCGACATCCCGTTGAATGAAATCATCCGTGTTGTTCTCAAGGCCCGGCCGCAGGGCCTCTCCTTCGAGGGCTCCAACCCCCGTCACGAGCACGAATGGGTGGTCTTCCGCGAGGTGAAGCTGCCGGACGACAAGGTGATCATCCCGGGGGTGCTCGACTCGACCACCAACTTCATCGAGCATCCCGAGCTGGTGGCGCAGCGGCTCGTCCGGTACGCGGAGGTGGTGGGCCGTGATCGCGTGATCGCCGGCACCGACTGCGGCTTCGCGACCTTCGGCCGGTCGACGCTCCTCGTCGAGCCCGAGATCACGTGGGCCAAGTTCGCATCCATGGCCGAGGGCGCGCGGCTCGCCTCCGCGCAGCTCTGGCGGTGACCCCACAGGAGGCCGCATGAAGATCGGCATCTTTCTGACCAACCAGAATCCTGTGGGAAGCGACATGGTCTCGGCCCTGGAAGACCACTACCTGATGACCCGTCTCGCGCGGGACCGCGGCTGGGACGCGGTCGCCACCGGCCAGCACTACCTGAGCGAAGGCATGAGCCAGCTCCAACTCATCCCGTTCCTGGCGCGCCTGGCCGCGGAGGCGGGGGACATGATGGGGGTCGCCGGGATCCTGCTGCTGGGTCTCCACAATCCGGTGGAGGTGGCGGAGTGCATGGCGTCGCTCGACGTCATCTGGCGCGGCAACTTCGTGTTCGGCATCGGGCTGGGCTACCGCGACGTCGAGTTCGACGCCTTCAAGGTGCCGCCGGGCCAGCGCGTGCGCCGCTTCGTGCAGTGCCTGGAAGTAGTCAAGCGCCTGTGGACCGAGGACAAAGTGACGGTGGAGAACGACGTCTGCACGCTGTCGGGCGTCACGCTGACGTGCCGCCCGGTGCAGAAGCCCCACCCGCCCATCTGGGTTGCCGCGAACAGCGACAGCGCGATCCGGCGGGCGGCGCACATCGGGGATACGTGGTTCGTGAATCCGCACGCCACCATGGCCACCATCAAGCGGCAGATGGCGCTCTATCGCGCTGAGCGCGAGAAGGCCGGCCAACCGTTCCCGAAGGTGCTCCCGCTCATCAAGGAGATCTTCTGCGCCAAGGACACGGCGACCGCGATCGAGATGGCCGGCCCCTATCTCGCCAACAAGTACAAGGCCTACGCCTCCTGGGGCCAGGACGCCGTGATGCCCGGCGGCGAGACCTTCCACCAGCCCTTCGAGTCCCTGCTCCGTGACCGCTTCGTGCTCGGCAGCCCGGAGGAGTGCTACGAGCAGCTCCGCCCGTGCTGGGAAGAGGCGGGAGCCAACTACCTCTTCTTCCGGACGCACTGGAGCGGCATGCCCGTGGCGCCCGCTCTGGCCAGCATGCGCTTGATCAGCGACGAGCTGCTGCCGGCGCTGCGCCGGATCAAGGCCGAGGGCTAGGTCCGCTGTCTTTCCTCCACTCCCGCAGCCGTTCCGCGCGGCAGGGCTTCGGCAAGCCGCTGCGCCGCCTCGAAGACCCGCGCCTGCTGACGGGCCGGGGCCGCTACAGTGACGACTTCAACCTTCCGGGTCAGGCCTACGCTCATTTCGTCCGCTCTCCGCACGCGCACGCGCTCATCCGCCGGATCGACGTGGCGCAAGCCCTCGCGGTGGCCGGCGTGGTCGCGGTACTGACGGGTCAGGACGCTACTGCCGATGGCCTGCGGCCGATCCCGCACCGCCCTGTGCCGACCAATCCGAATGAGTTTCCGCTCGGAGGCCGTGACGGAACGCCGATCTTCGTCGCCCCGCATCCCCCGCTGCCGTCCGACCGCGCGCGCTTCGTGGGGGAGGCCGCCGCCATCGTCGTCGCCGAGACCGCCGCCGCGGCGGCGGACGGCGCGGAGCGCGTCGTGGTGGACTACGAGCCTCTCCCCTCGGTGACGGCCACGCCGGACGCGATTCGAGCAAGCGCGCCGATCGTCTGGGACGACATCGACTCCAACCTGTGCGTCGACTCGGTCGCCGGTGACGCGCGCGCTGCCGACGCCGCCTTCGCCCGGGCCACGCATATCGTCCGGCTCGACACCTGGGTGCCGCGCATCACGGGCGTGCCCATGGAGCCGCGCGCGGCGCTGGGCGTCTACGAGGAGGCGACCGGGCACTACACGCTCTTCGCCGGGTCCGGCGGCGTGGTGCGCCACAAGAACGATCTCGCGGAGATTCTCGGCGTCCCGGAGACGGCCGTGCGCGTGGTGGCGCAGGACGTCGGCGGAAACTTCGGCACTCGGAACAGCTTTTACCCCGAGTTCGCGCTGGTCGCGTGGGCCGCCCGGCGTCTGCGGCGGCCCGTGAAATGGACGTGCACGCGCCGGGAGGCCTTTCTCACGGACTACCAGGGCCGCGATCTCGTGTCCGGCATGGAGCTGGCTCTCGACGCCGATGGCGGCTTCCTCGCGCTGCGGGGCGTGAACACGAGCAATGTCGGCGCGCATGCCGTCACGTTCGTCCCGCTCAACAAGGGGCGGGAGCTGTCGACCAGCGTGTACCGCATGCCGGCCGCCGCGGTGCGCGGGCGCGCGGTGCTCAGCAATACGTCGCCGCTCGGAGCCTA
>JBGPXN010000088.1:0-18345 GCA_041492755.1 Methylomirabilia bacterium
GCCGGCTCCTTGGGACGGCGTGCCTCCCGGCCCCCCTCGCGCCCGGCGTCGTGCAGGATCTCCTCCCCCGCCCACGTGCGCTCGTACGCGGCGAGCAGATCCTCCAGCGGCGTGTAGTTCCCCACCGCGCGCCGGCGCAGGTAGAACTCCACGACCTTGTGCACGATGGCGCCGAAGGCGACGGCGTGATGGCGGCGGATGGGCACGCGCAGGACGTGCACGTAGCGGTACTTGAGCGGGCACGTCTGGTAGTCGTCGATCTGCTTGTGGCTGATCACCAGCTCGGCGTCCGGGCTCATCGGGGGCAGCGGGCCGGCGCCGCGCGCGGCCGGCGGCGCGTAGCGCTGAATCTCCTCCACCGCCTTGGCCTTGAATGGCCGCGCGGCGTCCTTGGGCAGGTCGAGCGCCTCCAGCACGAACTGGCTGACCTTGCGCTCGCGGGCGCCGCCGTAGTCGCGGGCGCTGGTGAGGAACAACTCGCGCCGCGCGCGCGTCATGCCGACGTAGAACAGGCGCCGCTCCTCCTGGACGTGGAAGTCGCCCGAGGGCAGTGCGTCCTTGATCAGCTCGGCCGGCACCTCGAGCATGTCGCGCCGGCTGCGCGAGGGAAACTTGTCCTGCACGAGATGGACGAGGAAGACCACCGGGAACTCCAGCCCCTTGGCCTTGTGCACGGTCAGCACGTGCACGGCCGGCGTCTCCACGTCGGCCTCGGCCACGGCCGGATCCTCGCCGGCGTCGATGAGGGCGTCCAGGTGCTTGACGAACTCGCGGATGTTGTCGTAGCGCAGGGCTTGCGAGGCGTCCTGGATGCGCCGGAAGAACTTCGAGATGTTCTGCACCTCCGCCTCGTCGCGCACGGTGGCGGCCTTGGACATGCGCGCGAGCCAGCCGGAGTCGGCGATGAACTGGTAGAGCAGCTCACCCGTCGGCATCTCGCGCCCGAGCTCCATGTAGCGCACGAGGTCGGCCACGAGATGGCGGACGGCCCCCTGCCCTTCCTCGCTCAGCTCGTCGCGCAGCTCCGGGATCTCCGTCGCTCCGCGCAGGACGTCGAACAGCCAGCGGTGCTTGCGGTCGGCATGGGTCGAGCAGCGGGTCAGATCGACGATGGGCACCTGGTAGAGATCCGACGACGCCAGGTAGTGCACGCTCACGGAGTCGTCGGGATGGGCGACGGCGCGCAGGAAGGCGATGAGCAGGCGCACCTCCGGCCGGCCGTAGAGCCCCGCATTGCCCGAGAACGTCCACGGCACGCCGCGCAGGTTGAGCGAGCGCAGGAACGCATCGGCGTCGTCGTTGGAGCGCACGAGAATGGCCACGTCGCTGTACGCCCACCGCCCCTGCTCCTGACACTCGTGGATGGTCCGGGCCACCTCGTCGGCCTCCTGGGTGGCCGTCTCGTAGTGCAGGTGCTTGGGCTCGAGCCCGTCGGGCTCCCGCACCGCGACCAGCCGCTTGCTGATCCCGCTCTTGACCTCCAGCCGGTCGGGGTTGTTGTTGACGATGAGCCGGTACGCGGTGTCGAGGATCGCCTGGTGCGAGCGAAAGTTCTCGGTGAGGACGATCCGGGCGGCATCGGGATACGTCTCGAGGAACTGCAGCACGTTCGAGATCGCGGCTCCCCTGAACCTATAGATGGCCTGGTCATCATCGGCGACGACGCATAGATTGCGGTGACGCACGGCGAGCAGCTTCACCAATTCGAACTGCGCGTGGTTCGTGTCCTGGAACTCGTCCACCATGACGTAGCGAAAGCGACGCTGATACGCGTTGAGCACGTGCGGGCGCGCGCGCAGCAGCCGCAGCGCGGCGACGATCTGGTCACCGAAGTCGACCGTGCCCTTCTCCGTCATGAGCTCCTGGTAGCGCGCGTAGGTGGCGGCCAGCTCGCGCTGCTGGGCGGCGCGATCGCCCAGCGCTTCGTCGTCGGGCGCGGCGGCCGCCCCGGCCTGCAGGCGCTCGGCGCAGCGCAGGTATTCGTCGGGCGCGATGTCCTCATCCTTGCACCGGCTGATGAGCGTGATGATGGCCTGCAGGTGCCGGGTGGGATCGCCGAGAGGCCGGTAGCGCTCGAGTGGGAACTCGAAGAGCCGGTCGCGGAAGAAGATGACCTGCTCGGCCCGGCTCAGCACGCGAAAGTCGGGCGTCAGGCCCACCTCGAGCGCGTGCTGGCGGAGCAGCCGATCGCCGAAGGCGTGGAAGGTGGAGATCTCGACGTCGGCGTAGCCGTAGGGCACGAGCGTGTCGACGCGCTCCTCCATCTCGGCGGCGGCCTTGTCGGTGAAGGTCAGGGCGAGGATCTCGTCGGGCCGCGCCGTGCGCTCGGCGATGAGATGGGCGATGCGCCGGGTGATGACGGTGGTCTTGCCGGTCCCGGCGCCGGCGACGATGAGAACGGGGCCGGTGGCGTGAGTGACGGCCCGACGCTGCTGCTCGTTCAGGCCATCGAGGATGCCACGCGGCATGCTGGGCCACTATAACCCGGAACTCACGGTGGAGAAGAGAGACCGGTTCTTTCTCGATCTATCGAGTGGAGGCCGGGTTGAGGAGCAGCGGCAGTGTGAACGCGAAGGTTGAACCGGCCCCGAGCTGGCTCTTGACCCAGATGCGGCCACCGTGAAGCTCGACGAACCGCCGGCACAGCGCCAGGCCGAGCCCGGTGCCCTCGGCCTTCTTGTCGGTGCGCCCGACCTGACGGAACTCCTCGAAGACGGCCTCATGATCCTCCGGCGCGATCCCCACGCCGGTGTCCGTGACCGAGATCTCGGCCATGCCGTCCACCAGCACGGCGCGCACCATGATGCGGCCGCCCTCGGGCGTGAACTTCACCGCGTTCGACAGCAGGTTGAGCAGGACCTGCTTCACCTTCCGCTCGTCGGCCCGGATCTCCCCTACCCGCTCGTCGACGGTGCGCTCGAGATGCAAGCCGCGGCGGCTGGCCCGCTCGCGCATAAGGATGAGCGCGTTGTCGACCGCCTCCGAGACGTCGAAGTCAGTGAGCTCAAGCTCCATCCGGCCCGCCTCGATCTTCGACAGATCGAGGATGTCGTTGATCAAGGACAAGAGGTGCTGGCCCGAGGCCAGGATGTCGCGGAGATACTCCGTCTGCTTCTCGTTCGTCTCCCCGAACATCCCTTCCAGCAGGACGTCCGAGAAGCCGATGATCGCGTTGAGCGGCGTGCGCAGCTCGTGCGACATGCTCGCCAGGAACTCGGACTTGTGCTGGCTGACCACCTGCAGCTCGCGGCTCTTCACCTCGATCTCGCGGAAGAGCCGCGCGTTCTGAATGGCCAGGGACGACTGGGCAGCGAACGTCCGCAGCAGGTCGACGACGTCCGGTGGGAACGCTCCCGCGGTCTTCCGGGCGACGGTGAGCGCCCCGATCACGTCCTCGTCCCGGAGCAGCGGCACCGACAGGAGCGCGCGGTACCCGTTGCGGATCACGATGTCGCGCACCCGGCTCTGGTACGCGCTCTCGACGGTGATGTCCGCGACCTGGGTGGGCTGGCGCGTTTCGGCCACCCGACCCATGAGCCCCTCACCCCGGCGCAGCGGCGCCGTCCGCGAGACTTCGATCAGCTCGGGACTGAAGTTCTTCGTCGCGCGCAGGTGGAATTCACCCGCCGCGTGATCGAACTCGAAAATGCCGGCGCCATCCGTCCCGCAAAGATCGTTCGCGCGGGTCACGATCGTCGTCAGCACGATTTCGAGATCGAGCGACGAGCTCACCGCACGGCCAACGTCGCCGAGGGCCGTGAGCTGGTCGACCGAGCGGGTCAGCTCGCGCGTGCGCTGCTGGAGCTCGGTCAGGAGCCGCGCGTTCTCGATGGCGATGAGCGCCTGGTCGGCGAAGGTCTTCAGGAGCTCCACTTCCCGGGACGAGAACGCGCCCGGCTCCGTACGGGTCACCCCGATTACCCCGATCGGCTCACCGTCCTGCAACATCGGGACGGTGAGATTTGCGCGCCAGCCGCGCGCTCTCGCATTCGATCGCAAGTTGCGCCACACGTCGTCCGTCTCGATATCCGCGATGTGCTTGACCTCGCGATCGAGAATGGCCGCGCCTTGTATCGATCCGCGGAGCGGGGGCGTCGGGAACTGCTCGCGCAGCACTTCATCAGAGCCGGGGTGGCCGCCGCGGATGGCCGCCGCGTGAAGGAGTTGGCCATCGAAGCGCACGACCATCGACCCCCAGCCATGAAGCAGCCGCAGGGCGCTGTCAGCGATGGCGTCGAACACCGGCTGCACGTCCGTGCCCGACCGGCTGATGATTCGGAGGATGTCGCCGGTCGCCGTCTGCTGCTCGAGCGAGGTCGTCAAGTCGCGGTTCCTGGTCTCGAGCTCCGTGAACAGCCGCACGTTCTCGACAGCGATGACGGCCTGGTCGGCGAACGTGCGGAGCACCGCGATCTGATCGTCGCTGAACGGACCCGACTCGGCGCGGCTGACGTGGATGCTTCCGACCGAGGTTCCATCGCGCACCATGGGGACCACGAGCAAACTTCGGAAGCCCAGCGTGCGCGCGATCTCGCGTATTGCGTTCGGTATCCGGGGATCGGTCTGAGCGTCATCCGTGAAGGCCGGCCGCTGCTCTCGAAGGGCCATGGCCATGAGCGGGCTGCTGTCGAGAGGGCCGCGGTCCCGGGCTCTCAGAGCCGCGTCGCCAGCCTCGCCGGCGTGGCTCGTCGTGCTCAACGCCGCCCGATAGACGGCATCACCGGCGAGCCGCCAGACCGCGGCGGTGTGGGCCCCGAGGAGCCGGCGCGAGCTCTGCGCGATGGCGTCGAAGACGGGCTGCACGTCCGTCGGCGAGCTGCTGATCACGCGGAGGATCTCGCTCGTCGCCGTCTGCTGATCGAGCGCCGTCGCCAGGTCGCGGTTGCGCGCCTGCAGCTCGGTGAACAGGCGCACGTTCTCGATGGCGATGACGGCCTGGTCGGCGAAGGTCTGAAGCAGCGAAAGTTCCTCTGCGGTGAATGGGCCTGCTTCGGGGCGCGTAACGGAAATCGCACCGATCGCTTCGCCTTCGTGCAGCATCGGGACGGAGACGACGCTTCGGAAGCCGCGAAGCCGCGCCAGTTCACGCGTTCTTGGTTCGATCGCGGGATCGGTCTGCATATCGGTCACGAACGCTGGAGCTCGATCGCGGACAGCGCGAGAGTTGCTTCCCGCGTGCCCGGCAATCGGACGTGGGTAGTCCTTTTGCATCGCTTCGCCGTCTACCGGGCCCTTTGTCGTGAGGGCCGCCAGATGGAGCATGTCGCCAACCACCCGGGAGAGGGACGCCCCGTGGCCGGACAGCAGCCGCTGGGCGCTTTGAACGATCGCATCGAAAACGGGCTGCTCATCGGACGGCGAGCTCGAGATCACGCGCAAGATCTCGGCGGTCGCGGTCTGTTGCGCGAGCGCGCTCGTGAGATCGGCATTGCGGGCCTGCAACTCCGTGAACAGCCGCACGTTCTCGATGGCGATGACCGCCTGGTCGGCGAAGGTCTGGAGCAGAGCGATCTGCTTGTCGGTGAAGGAGGCGGGCTGCGCCTTGACGACGGCAAGGAGCCCGAGCGCACTCCCGTCGCGCCGCATGGGCACGTTGACGAGTGCGCGGAAACCGAAGCGTCGCGACCGCTCGAGGAGGGCCGGATTCACGCCAGGTGCGGCCTCGACGTCGGGCACATAGTTGAACGCCGACCCGGCAAGGACTTCGCGGACCCACGGCAGCGCGCTGAGAGGCTGCGGAAACTCCTGCTTGAGCCTCTCGACCAGCTCGGAAGACGAAGCGCAGGTGGCGACGAAATGCATCTGGCCGTCTTCGATCCGGTAGACGGTGGCATGGAGCGCGTCACACAGCCGCGTCGCCCGCTCCGCAATGGCGTCGAACACAGGTTGCACGTCCGCGGGCGAGGTCGCGATCAGGCGGAGAACGTCCCCCGCGGCGGCCTCCCGCCTGTCGGCTTCCGCGAGGGCGGCCTGCAGCTCGAAGACCTGGGATTTCAACCGCACGAGCTCTGCGTCAGGACGCCGAACAGATTCGCCAGCACCGCGCTCTTTGGCCGCTCTGCGGACCTTCGTCTTCCGCCGTGGTCGCTGCGGTGTCATGCTGAACGACCGGGATCCCGCGCCGAGCTGTCCCGCCGGCCGCCGCTCACCGAATCAGCTCCTCCGCCGCCAGCGGCAGTCGCACCCAAAAGACGTCGAAGGCGTCGATCACCATCGTGCCCGCGCCTCACATCCGGAGCACGCGCTCGGCGTTGACGTGGGCGATCTTTGCCTTGTCGTCCAGACTGAACGGCAGGCTGTTGAGGAACTGGGTGCATGAGCAGCGTAGACGCCTGCTACTTCGGCACCAGCTCCTTGAACTTCGGCATGACCTCCCGCGCCAGCAGCTCCATCGAGTGCCGCCATGCCTTCGGGTTCTCCGCGTAGTCGAAGCAGAACAGCAGCAGCGTGCCGAAGCCGCCGACCTGCTCGTAGATCTCGTGGAGCCGCTCGGTCACGGTGGCCGGCGAGCCGACCAGCCAGTTGTGCCGGGCGCAGTATTCCGGGGTGACGTCGGAGTCGGGCACGTCCGGCTCGTGCTTGAGGAACTCGGTGAACTGGAAGAACGCCAGCAGCGGCAGGAAGTACTCGCGCATCATGCGGCCCATCATGCCGCCGGCGGACAGGCGCATCGCCTCCGCGTCGGTGTCGGCGATGAAGACCTCGCGCACGAGGCGCCACTCCGAGCGCTTCGGGGTCCGGCCGCTCCGCGCCGCTCCCTGCTCCACCGACTCCCAGTGGCTCCCGACGTATGCGGGGTTGAGGTTCAGGCTCATCGGCCAGAACCCGCGCTCGCCGGCGAGCTTGAGCGTGTCGGAGCCCTTGCTCACGCCGGCCACGCCGATGGGCGGATGCGGCTTCTGCAACGGCGTGATGTGCGGCTTGAGGGTGCCGATCATCGTGCCGGTCTTGGTGACGTGCCAGTACTTGCCCTTGTGATCGAACTCGGCCTCGTCGCTCCACAGGCGCAGGATGATGTCGAGCGCCTCGCGCGTCATCTCCCGGTGCTGCCCGGCGTTGCCGTCGACGTTGAACAGCGCCCAGTCGCTGGGCAGCCCGCTCGCCGCCACGCCGAAGTTCAGCCGGCCCTGCGCGAGGTGATCGAGCATCGCGACCCGGTTGGCAAGCTCGGCCGGATGGTGATACGGCAGCAGGAAGCCACCCGGGCCGATGCGCATGCGCTGCGTCTGCATGAGCGCCTGGGCCACGAGCAAATCGGGCGACGGGTGCGGCTCCCACGGCGCGGTGTGATGCTCGCCGATCCACGCTTCGCTGAAGCCGAGCTCGTCTGCCCAGCGGAGCTGCTGGAGGTCCCACTGGTGACCGTCGTACAGGCTGCGCTCGGGCGGATGCGAGGGCATCGTGAACAGTCCGTATTCCATGGAACCCTCCCTTCGCTGGCGGCGTGCCCTGGATCGTACGCCAGTTTCCAGAAGCCCGAGCGTCACATCTTGTCGTGCTAGGCTGGCCGCATGCTGCCTGCGCTTCGTCGCGTTCTCGCCGCCGAATCCGACGTCGCGTACGCGCCACTCTTTGGGTCCAGCAGCAAGGGCACCGCGCGGCAGGACAGCGACGTCGATGTCGCCGTCGAGCTCACCGCCGGGGCCGCACGGGATGTCCGCACGCTCGGCGGTCTCGCGGCCCGCCTGGAGTCGGCCGCCGGACGTCCGGTCGACCTGGTGCTTCTCGACGAGGCGCCGTCGCCGCTTGCATACCGCGTCTTTCGCGACGGGCTCCTGCTCGTCGAGCGGGACCACGCCGCCCTGGTCGCCCGCAAGGCACGCGTCCTGCTCGATGACCTCGACTTCAAACCCGTCGAGCAGCGGTGTGCCGACGGAGTGCTGCGCGCCGCCGCCATTCGTGGTCGATAGCGCGCTCCTCGCCGCGAAGATCGCCGCCGTCCGCGACGCCACCGCCCGCGTTCGCGCGGTCTTCTGCGCCACGCTCGCCGCCCGCGCGCACGATCAGGCTTGACCGCGCTGCCGGCCCGTCCCTCCTCCTGAACGGGAGTGAGCGTGCCGGGGACGTTGACGCCGGTCCGCGGGCGCGGCTACGGTAGGCGGACCGGATCCAGTTCCCGATGACGACAGGGTCGTGTCGAAAGGGGTGCCGGCCATGCTGACCGCGGAAGAGAACGCGCAGTTGACGAGAGTCGGACCGGGCACGCTCATGGGCGACCTCATGCGGCAGTACTGGATCCCCGTGGTGCAGTCGTCCGAAATCACGTCGGGCGGCCGACCCAAGCGGGTCAAGATCCTCGGCGAAGACCTGGTGGTCTTCCGCAGCCCGAGCGGCCGCCCGGGCTTGCTCGCGGAGTTCTGCGCGCACCGGCAGGCCTCGCTCTACTTGGGGCGGAACGAGGAGCCCGGTCTGCGCTGCGTCTACCACGGCTGGCAATACGAGCCGGGCGGCCGCTGCGTCGACATGCCGAACGAGCGGCCGGAGAGCAACTTCCAGGACAAGGTCAGGCTCCCGGCCTATCCATGCGCCGAGCGCGGCGGCGTCGTGTGGACCTACATGGGAGGGGCGAGCCCGCCGCCCGGGCTGCCCGACCTCGAGTGGGCGCTCGTGCCAGAGGCGCAGCGGTTCGTCACCAAATTCTGGCAGGACTGCAACTATCTGCTGGGGCTCGAAGGCGGCGTCGACCCGGCGCACATCTCGTTCCTCCACGGCATTCTCGATGCGCGCGACGACGCTCTCCGCGGCGCGCTGGACCAGGCGGCGGCCGGCTTCGGCTTCGCGTCCCAGCTCGAGCGCACGCCGTACGTCGACGTGGCCGACACGGAGACCGGGTTGCTGATCGGCGGCCGCCGCGACGCGCCGGCCGGCCAGTACTACTGGCGCATCACCCAGTACCTGCTGCCCTTCCACACCATGCCGCCGCCGGAAGTCGGCAGCGATCCCGTCTACCAGTCGCACGTGTGGATCCCGGTCGACGACGACCACCTCGTGAACTGGTGCATCTCGTGGCATCCCACGCGCGCGATCACGGAGAAAGAGATCGCCGAGTTCCATGCCGGCGCGGGCATCCACGTCACCACGTACGCGCCGGCCACCGGCGACGCGTACGGCGACATCCGGCCCGCCGCGAATCGCGCGAACGACTATCTCGCCGACTGGGAGGCGCAGCGCACGCGCAAGTTCTTCGGCGTGCCGGGCGTGGGCGCCCAGGACAAGGCCATCACCGAGAGCCAGCGCGTTTCCGAGCGCTCGATCGAGCGGCTGGGCCGGGCGGATCTCGGCATCATCCGCATGCGCAAGTGCTTGCTCGACGCGGCCACCGCGCTGCGGACCCGGCGCGTCGCGCCGCCGAACCTCGATCCGGCGAGCTATCGCGTGCGGCCGGCGTCCGTGCTTCTTCCGAAGGACGCGCCGTGGGTGGAGGGGGCCCGGGAGCGGCTCACGTTCGCCCCCTAGGTTCGCTCGCCCTCCTTCGCCTCGGCGACTTTCGCTGCCTCGGGACCGCGGTGGTCCTGAGCTCCGTCGGCATGATGGGCGAGGTCGTCGTGCTGGGCTGGCTCGCGCTCGAGCTCACCGACTCTCCCTTCCTGGTCGGCGTTGCCATGGGCATGCGTGGGCTTCCGCTGTTCTTCGTCGGCGTGCCCGCCGGCGTGCTCGCCGACCGGTTCCCGCGGCACCGCCTGCTGATCGTGACGGGCGTCATCCAGGCCGTCACCACGGCGACGCTCGGGCTGCTCACGCTGCTGGGGCTCATGAGCCTGGCCCACCTGCTCGTGCTGACCTTGGCCGCCGGCGCCGCGCGCGGGCTCGAGCATTCGACCCGGCAGAGCTACGCCCACGACGTCGTCGGCGCCACCGCGCTGATCAACGGGCTCGCCATCCTCGGCGTTGCGATGCGTGCGGGCTGGCTCGTCGGCTCGCTCGGGGCCGGTGCGATCATCGCCCACTTCGGCTCGGGCCCGGCCTACCTCGCCGTGGCCGTCAGCCACCTCGCGGGCGCGGCGGCGCTGCTGCCGGCAGCGGCGCCAGCCGGGACCACGCCGGCCGTCTCCGGCTCCTTGTGGCGGAGCGTCGTCGATTTCGTCACGGCCATACGAAAGGACCCGGTGCTGCCCGTGCTCATGTTGCTCACGGCGGGCGCCGAGATCCTGGGCTTCGCGCACCAGGCGCTCTTCCCGAGCCTGGCCCGCGACGTGCTCCGCGTCGGCCCCGAGGGGCTGGGCGCCATGAACGCCGCGCGCGCCGTCGGGGGCATCCTCGGGCTCTTCATGGTGTCGATGCGGGGCACGACCCACGGGGGCGGCGTGCTGTTCCTGGCCGTGCTCGTCGCCTTCGGCGCGAGCCTCGTCGGTCTTGGCTTCGCGCCCGAACTCGTGGGCTTCGTGGGCGTCCTCGTCATCCTGGTCGTCATCAATGCGGCGGGCGCCCTCGCCGACCTGCTGGCCCAGGGCCTCATGCAGCTCAGCGTGCCGGCGCATCTGCGCGGTCGGGCCGGAGGCGCCTGGGTCGTCGCGATCGGGCTGGCGCCGCTCGGTCAGCTCCAGATCGGGGCCCTCGCGTCGTTGTTCGGCGTCGGCATCGCCCTCGGGGCCAGCGGCCTCGCCCTCGCGACCCTGGCCACCGCGGCGGCGCTGTGGTTCCCGCGCGTGCGGCGGCTGTGAGCGCGAGACGCTGGTGGTGGTGCGGCCGCGGGCCGGCGTATGCTACACCGCGCGCGTAGCTTCAGGGACCAATCGCGGGAGGAAGGCATGGCGGACTACGTCCTCGTCGAGAAGTCGGAAGGCGTCGCGATCCTCACCATGAATCGGCCGGAGCAGCTCAACGCCATGAACGCGCAGCTGAGCGCCGAGCTGCACGACGCGGTCATGCGCGCGAGCGCCGACGACGACGTCGGGTGCATCGTCATCACCGGCGCCGGCAACCGCGCATTTTCCGCCGGCGGCGACATCCACGAGCAGCGCGAGGACGACAAGAAGTACACGCCGTCGGAGCTCGACGCCCGGACCGCCCTCCGCACGCGGGGCAGCTACGACATCAGCGCCTGCCCCAAGCCGACTATCGGGATGATGAACGGCCTCGCGTACGGCGGAGCCTCCGTGCTCGCCTCCTCCCTCGACATGCGCGTGGGGTGCGAGCATGCCAGCTTCCGCTTCCTGGCCGCGGCCTACGGCCGCATCAACAGCACGTGGACGCTGCCGAACCAGGTCGGCTGGCCCATCGCCAAGGAGCTGCTCTTCTCCGGCCGCGTCGTGGAGGCGGAAGAGGCCCATCGCATCGGGTTGCTGAACCACCTCGTGCCCTGCGCGCAATTGCGGGAGAAGACCAGGTGGCTGGGGACGATGATCGCCAAGAATCGCCGCGAGTCGGTCATGGGCGTGAAGGCGCTGCTCCTCGAGGACCTTGGATGCACCCTCGAAGAGCAGTGGGCGAACGAGCGCGAGTACACCACGAAGGTCGCCCGCGGGGCCAGGGCCGAGGCCGCGTTCCCCGAATTCATTGCGCGTAAAGGACGAGCGATATGAAGATCTGCGCGTTCCACTTGATGCCGCACCGCGAGCTGCCCGCGAACTTCGAGCAGCGCTATGAGAGCGTGTGGGTGACCCCGCCGTGGTGGGAGCTGGCTGACGCGCGGCGCGTGGGCCAGTACTACAACTGGACGCTCGACGAGCTGCTCCACGCCGCCCGGGCCGGCTTCGACGGCATCTGCACCAACGAGCACCACCAGAACGCCTACGGGTTCATGCCGAGCCCGAATCTCATGGGCAGCGTGCTCGCGAAGCTGACCAACGACCTCGAGGTCGCCATCGTCCAGATGGGCATGACCCTGCCGACCACGTCGCCGCCCATTCGCGTCGCCGAGGAGTACGGAATGCTCGATTGCATCAGCGGCGGGCGGCTGGTGGCCGGCCTGCCCCTCGGAAGCCCCATGGACGTGAACCTCGCCTACGGCATCACGCCCATGGAGCATCGGGAGCGGTACCGCGAAGCCTTCGACCTCGTGCTGAAGGCGTGGCAGGCCAAGGAGATCTTCGCCTGGAACGGGAAGTACTTTCAGCTCGCGACGGTGAACCTGTGGCCGCGACCGATCCAGGAGCCGCACCCGCCGGTGTGGGTGCCGGGATCGGGCAGCATCAGCACGTTCGACTTCGCCACCGAGAAGAACGTTTGCTACTGCTTCCTCAGCTACTCGGGGGCCCGGGCCGCCCGGAGCATGATGGACGGCTACTGGGAGGTCGTGGAGCGCAAGGGCCTCGAGCGCAACCCGTATCGCGCGGGCTTCCTGCAGCTCGTCGCGGTGTCGGAGACGGACGCGCAGGCCGAAGCCGACTACGCGCGTCACGTCGAGTACTTCTACCACAAGTGCCTGCACGTGCCCGCGCAGTGGTTCGCGCCGCCGGGCAACCAGGACTATCGGAGCTTGCTGGCCGCCAACCGCAACCCGGTGCGACGCGCCGAAAATCCCAAGACGCTGCGCTACCGCGACTTCGTGGACAAGGGCTACGTCATCGCCGGAAGCCCGGCCACCGTGCGCGAGCGTTTGATCGAGGAGGTCGTCAAGGGCCTGCACGTGGGCAACCTCATGCTGCTCGTGCAGATCGGGTCGATGCCCCACGAGCTCACGCTGAAGAATATCGACCTCCTGGCCAGCGAGGTCCTGCCCGCGCTGCGGGAGATCTGGGACGACGAGGGCTGGGAGAACCACTGGTGGCCCGCGCGACTGAAGAAGGCGCGCCCGCCGGTGGCCGCGGCGCGGTGAGCTGGCCCACCCGCCGCCCAGGGGGACGCCGGTGATGGCGACGCAACCGCAGAGCGTCACGGTCTGGCAGGGTCAGGTTCCATTCAGGGTTCACGTCAAGGGCCAGGGCCCGGCCGTCGTCTTCTTCCACGGGCCGTGGGGCCTGACGTGGGGCCCGTTCCTGGACGCGCTGAGCCGCAGCTTCACCGTGCACGCGCCCGAGCATCCGGGGACGACGCCGGGACAGCCCGATACGATCTATCGCATCGACAACCTGTGGGACCTGGCGTTCTGCTACGACGAGCTGCTCGAGCAGCTACGATTGTCGGAGGTCATGCTCGTGGGCCACTCCTTCGGGGCGATGGTGGCGTGCGAGGTGGCCGCCGTACGTCCGTCCCGCGTCCGCCGGCTCGTGCTCATCGATCCGATCGGATTCTGGCGGGACGATGCGCCGGTCACCAACTGGATGCTGCTCGCCCCGGCGGATCTGCCCGCGTACGTGTTCCGCGAGCCCGAGGGCCCGGCCGCGAAGGCGCTCTTCTCGATTCCCGATGATCCCGAGGAAAGCGCCCTGGCCCGCACGCGTCTGACCTGGGCGATGGGCGCGACGGGCAAGTTCATCTGGCCCCTCCCCGACAAGGGGCTGAAGAAGCGCATCCACCGGATCGCGGCGACGCCGACGTTGCTGGTCTGGGGGCAGGACGATCGGCTGGTGCCGCGCGCCTACGCGGAGGAGTTCACGGCACGACTGACGCGCACCCGCACGGAGATCGTCAAGGACGCCGGGCACGCTCCCCACCTGGAGCAGCCGGAGACCACCGCCCACCTGATCCAGGCGTTCCTGAAAGACTAGCCGGCGATGGCGCCCGACTACCTCGACGTGATCCGGCGCGCGACGTCGCTCAGGCCGGCCTGAACGATCTCCGCGATGGCGCGGCCGCGACGGTGCCGCGGCGCGCGCTCAAACGGCCGATGCGAAGCGCTCGACCAGTCGCGCTTCGAGGTCGCGCGCCTCCGCCAGCGCGCCGAGCCCTTCGATCTCGCCGATGGCGGCCGCGACGTGTCGGACGATCCGCCGGCCTTCCGTCTGCCCCCAGCCGAGCGCGATCAGCGTTTTCTCGCACTGGACCGTGTGCTCCGTCACGTGGGCAGCGAAGCGGTGCAGGCGGAACCGCACGTCGATCTGGTAGTGCACCCACACCGTCGACCGCGTCATCGCGGCCGGGCCCACGTCGCCGAGCGAGCGGTTGGTCTCCGCTCGCGCCTCGCCGATCCGGCCAAGAATCGCGCCGACCGGCCCGGTGACGTCCACCTGAGCGGCCGTGGGCAGCCGGTCGTCGGGAATACGCACGGGATCGGACTCCGCCCGGTCGAGCGCGTAGCGCGTCTGGACCGCGTACCGCCGCTCGACGCTCAGCATGTGACGAAGCGTCTCCCGTATCGGCCACTCGCCCTCGCGCGGCGGCGTGTCCAGGAGATCGGTGGGTAGGCCGCTCAGCAGGCCGCGGAGGTCGCCGAACGCGCGCTGGGCCAGGGCGAGAATGCGGCGCGATTCGGGATGCTGTCCCGCCGCGATCCGGACGTGCGCCTCCTGCGCGTCCTCGAGGGTGCGGTAAAGCGCATAGCGAACGTCCATCCGCCCGTCACGCCAGGACCACGGTCGCGACAGCGCCCCTTCATCGAGCGCCGCGAACCCACTCAAGGCTGCGTCGAAGTCGCTCATCGTATCTCCCGGAATCGACCGAATCCCGATCGAGTCGTCGCATCATGCCCGCGGCAGCGCGTTGGGCGCAAGATCGGGCGGACTCCTAGGATCGGGTCCCACTGGACATCGCCTCCGGACCGCTTCGCTTCCGCGGTAGCATGGAGCCCGCCGCAAGCCCGGATACGCAGGAGGCACGGCCATGCTGGACGTTCCGTTCCGCTCCGCCAAGCAGCTCGCGGCCGACATCCGCAAGAAGAAGATCGGCTGCGTCGAGCTGCTCGATCTCTATCTCGCCCGCGTCGAGAAGTACGACCCGGCGCTCAACGCCATCGTCGTCCGCGACTACGACCGGGCCCGCCAGCGGGCGCGCGCGGCGGATCGGGCGCTGAGCAAGCGTCAGGTGTGGGGGCCGCTGCACGGTGTGCCGCTGACGATCAAGGAGTCGTACGACGTCGCCGGGCTGCCGACGACGTGGGGCGTGCCCGCCTACAAGAACAACGTGGCGACGAAGAACGCCGTGGTCGTCGACCGCTTGCTCGAGGCCGGCGGCGTGCTCTTCGGCAAGACCAACGTGCCACTCTATCTCGCCGACTGGCAGAGCTTCAACGCGATCTACGGCACCACCAACAACCCCTGGGATCTCACGCGCGCGCCCGGCGGATCGTCCGGTGGCTCGGCGACCGCGCTCGCTGCCGGGCTCACCGCGCTCGAGGCCGGCAGCGACATCGGCTCCTCGATCCGCAACCCGGCCCACTTCTGCGGGGTCTATGGCCACAAGCCCACGTGGGGGATCGTGCCGCGCACTGGCCAGGCCCTGCCCTGGCAGGGCGCGCCGGTCGACATCGACGTCGTCGGGCCGCTCGCCCGGAGCGCGGAGGATCTTGCCCTGGCGCTCTCCGTCATGGCCGGCCCCGACGCCATCGAGGCCGCAGGATGGCAACTCCGACTGCGCCAGCCGCGTCAGAAGCGTCTGCGCGATTTCAAGGTGGCGCTGATGCTCGCCGCGCCCGAGATCGACGTGGACCGCGAGGTGCAGGATCGCCTCCAGGCGTTGGGCGACTTCCTCGGGCGGCAGAAGGTGAAGGTCGACGACAAGGCGCGGCCGGCCATCGACACCCGCGAAGTCTGGCGCGTCTACACCCGGCTGGTACGCGCGGCCACGTCGGACCGGCAGACCGATGCCGACTTCGAGAAGAACCTCGGCCTGGCGCACGCGCTGGCGCCCGACGACGAGAGCTACTACGCGCGCGTGACCCGCGCCGCCGTGCTGCCCCATCGCGACTGGCTCGCCGCCAACGAGGCCCGCCACCGCATGCGTCTGGCGTGGGCGGAGTTCTTCACGACGTACGACCTGCTCCTCTGTCCCGTCGCCGGCACCGCCGCCGTCCCGCACGATCAGGGGGGCAAGCGTCACGAGCGCACGGTCGTCGTCAACGGCAAGCGCGTGCTCGTGACCGAGCACCTGTTCTGGGCCGGCTACACCGGCGCGTTCTTCCTCCCCGCCACCGCCGCGCCGATCGGCTTCACGCCAGGCGGGCTGCCGGTGGGCGTGCAGATCGCCGGGCCCCAGTACGGCGACCTGACGACTCTGGCGTTCGCCAGGCTGCTCGAGCGCGAGTTCCAGGCGTTCGTGCCACCACCCGGCTACGAATGAAGCACAGCACCGAGCGGATCCTGACGACTCACGCCGGCAGCTTGCCGCGCCTGCCGGACTTGTTCGCGATGGTGCAGGCGCGCGCGGACGGCCGCCCCTACGACGACGCGGCGTATGTCGCCCGTGTGCGGGGGGCGGTAGTGGACGTCGTCCGCCAGCAAGCCGAGGTCGGGCTCGACGTCGTGACCGACGGGGAGATGAGCAAGCCGAGCTTCATCACCTACGTCACCGAGCGTCTCACCGGCTTCGAGCCGATCGCCGAGGCCGGTGGGCTGCCGTGGAGCGGATCGAAAGAGGTCCTGGCCTTCCCGGAGTACTACGAGCCGAGCCTGCGCCAGAGCCCCGAGCCCCAACGCCGCCGCCCGCCGCTTCGCGTGCACGGGCCCGATCACCTACCGGGGTCACGCGCAGATCCAGGCCGACATCGACAATCTCAAGGCGGCGCTGGCCGGAGTGCAGGTCGCGGAAGCCTTCGTCCCCGCGATCGCACCGTCCAACGTCGAGGGCCGGCAGAAGAACCGCTACTACAAGACCGACGAGGAGTACCTGTTCGCCATCGCCGGCGCCATGCGCGAGGAGTACAAGGCGATCGTCGACGCCGGCTTGCTGCTGCAGATCGACGACCCCCGGCTGGTGACGTACTACATCATGAATCCGCACTCGACGGTCGCCGAGTGCCGCCGATGGGCCGAGGTCCGCGTCGAGGCGCTCAACCACGCGCTGCGCGACATCCCGCGCGAGCGCATCCGTTTTCACACCTGCTACAGCATCAACATGGGACCGCGCGTCCACGACATGGAATTGAAGGACGTCGTGGACGTCATCCTGAAAGTCCGCGCCGCCGCCTACTCGTTCGAAGCGGCCAACCCTCGCCACGAGCACGAGTGGCGCGTGTGGGAGCACGTCACGCTGCCCGACGGCGCCATCCTCATCCCGGGCGTCATCACGCAATCCACCGTGCTCGTCGAGCACCCGGAGCTGGTGGCCCAACGCATCGCACGATTCGCCGGCGTGGTCGGGCGCGAGAACGTCATCGCCGGCGCCGACTGTGGCTTCGCGTCGTTCGCCGGCTCGACCGAGATCCACCCGAGCATCGTCTGGGCCAAGCTGAGCTCGCTGGTGGAAGGCGCCCGCCGCGCCACGCGCCAGCTCTGGCCGTGATTCGCTGCTTCGAGCGCCGGCTCCGCCGGCGCAATCCGGCTTCCGAAGGGGGAGGCAGCGGAGCGGGCCGCAGGCCCGCGGAGCGTCGGAAGGGGGGCGCAGCCCCCCTCCGAGTTAAAGATATTTCGTCGGCCACATGATGGTGCGCCACATGTGGGATGACGGGCTGGCGTCGAAGCCGAGGCCTTCCTTCGGCTGCTTGAAGTTCCGGCCCACGATGTCCGTGAACTCCTCGAGCTCGGCCTTCACGTTGGGATCGAACGCGTAGAGGTCGTTCACGCAGATCTGGCGCGCGCTCATGTACCACTTGTGGTCGCGCGCGTACTTGTAGTCCCGCTCGATGTAGGGATCGGGCTGGTAGTCCGGGCCGAACAGCTTCTTGTACATCTCCGGGTAGCTGTAGCCGGCCGACTCGTCGGCGTAGAACCGCAACGCCTGGTGATAGCGGATGGCCCAGCCGACCTCTTCGTCCACGTAGGGCTCGACCAGCTGCGCGGCCCAGTAGCCATGGTCACCCCGGATGAAGCCGGCGATGGCGATGTCGTGGACCAGGCACGCCAGCACGATCTTCTCGTTGACCCCGTTCTTCATGGCCAGCCGCGCGCTCTGCATGAGGTGCTGGGTGGGACCGAAGCGCAGCTTGAAGAAGTCGAAGAGGGTCGGCTTGTCGGGCATCCGCGGCAGCCGCGGATCGTGCCCCATCATGACCAGCTTGCCGTTGTCCGGCCGCGTCACCGGGAGCCGCGGATCCCGCTCCCCCGACGTGTAGATCGCCGACTTCACGACGATCCGGTCCAGCTCTTCGGCCATTGCCAGCTCGGCTGCCGCGGCGCGTTCTAGGGTTGTCATGACCGGGATGATCCGCCCCCGGGCCGCTGACTGTCAAGCAGGCCGGGACACGGGGCGTGGGGCAATTGCCCCACGACCGGGACACGGCCCGGCCCGCCCGGCGGGTCCGGCCATAACTCCGCTCTAAGGGCGGTCCCCCCGAGGTAGGCCGATTCGCCTGGCGGGCGACTTTTTGCTGGCCAAGGAATCTGGTATGTGATACAAAATCCAGTATGCTTTCCGAGCGCCACGAGATCGAGC
>JBGPXN010000104.1:0-15148 GCA_041492755.1 Methylomirabilia bacterium
CCTCACAGCGGCGTCTTGACGACGCGCCCGCTCGCCTCCACGTACCACTTCTCGCTCGGAAACGGCTTGCCGTCGAGCGTCGCCGCCATCCAGTCCGCCGTCAGGACCGGGGGAAACGGACCGAGGTTCGTGGCCGGGACGTTGCCGACGGAGTGCCGCGAGTCCTGGTAGACGACGAAGCGTTTGGGGCCCGGGAGCGTGTCGATCAGCCGTTCGGTGTGCTCCAGCGGGGAGAGCTCTTCGGCCTCGCCGGCCACGCAATGATAGGGCGCGCGGATCTTCTCGGCGTGCCCTTCCCACGTCATACTCTTGCGGAACTCGTCGAACTCTGCTTCGTCGGTGATGCCCGACATGTACATGAACCGCATCTTGAAGGTCGGCGACGCCTCCTGGAAGATCGTGTGAAAGCCGGGCTCGTGACACACCGCGGAGACCGACACGGCACGAATGCGTGGCTCGTTGGCGGCCGCGATGGTGCCGAAGAACGAGCCGAAGCTGTTGCCGCTGAGTCCGATGCGGGCCGCATCCACCTCCGAGCGCGCGGCGAGCCAGTTGACCACGGCCGTGCCGGTGGCGATCCACGCCGGCATGCTGAAGTAGATCCCGAGCACCGGGCTCTCGTACTGACCCGGGCCGTCGAGCGCGAGGACGGCGAGGCCGCGTGACAGCCAGCGGTCGCCGTACATGCCCACGCCGATCTCCTTGAAGCTGTCCATCCCCGGAAGCGAAATCACCACGGGGATCCGGCCACCCCGATAGCCGGGCGGCAGGTGAAACCAGGCCGGGAGCGCCGGCCCGCCCGGCATCGGGATCCACGCCGCCTCGACGTGATGATCGGCGAGGGCCGCGTACTTCGTGTAGCACTCGCGCTTCTTCTGGTTGTAGAAGGCGTTCTGCTCGTCGTTGTCGTCGAGCGGCCACTGCGCCGCCGCCCAGTGGACGGCCGCCATGAAGTAGCTCTCGCGCGCGGTCACGAGGTGGCCGTCCTGCTCGGCGGCCTGCGCCTTCCCCTCGCGCCGGCGGGCGACGGCTTCGAACGCGGGCGAGGCGTCCGCCAGCTTGGTGATGCGCTGGCGAAGCCCCGCGAAGTCGGCGTTGGCTTCCACGCCACACGGCCCCGACAGATACATCGACCGCGGCTGATCCCAGTCCATGCCGACGGAACGGATGACGTTGTCGAGCAGCCAGCGCTGCTCCGTCCAGCGGCGCGTGATCGGTCCCCCGTGCGTCTTCTTCGCGGTTGGCATGTCATCATCTCTGCGGCTGATGCTATGTTTCGGGTCGGGCGCCGACCGAGTATCGGCGCGTTCCGCCGGGTCCGCAAGGCGTGCGCCCCCAGGAGGAGCCCCATGTCAGCCGAGGACAACAAGGCGCTCGTCCGCCGCTGGTTCGAGGAGAGCGACAAGGGCAACTTCGACACGATCGACGAGTTCGTCTCTCCCGAGTACGTCGACTACAATCCGCCGTTGCCGGGGCTGCCGCCGGGCCGAGAAGGCGTCAGGGCGTCGAGCCGGATGCTGTGGGCGGCGTTCTCGGACGTGAAGCACACCATCGAGGAGCAGATCGCCGAAGGCGACAAGGTCATGACGCGGCTCCGGGTCCGCGCGCGGTTCACCGGGCCATTCATGGGCTTTCAGCCGACCGGCCAGGTGGTGGAGGTCAAGGGCATCGCCGTCCACCGTATCCGCGACGGTCGCTTCGTGGAGCACTGGGCCCAGTGGGACCAGCAGAGCTTCTTCGGTCAGCTCGGCGCCGAGCGGCCACAGCCGCACTGACCTAACCTCGCTGCACCCACGACCGCAGCGCGGCCTGGATGTTGTCGCCTTCGGCCGTGAGACGCTGCGCTGTCTGGTCGTGCGCGGCCTTGAACAACGCGCCGGCCGATTCCACGAGCGTCATGAAATAGCGCATGTGCTGTCCTCGGACAGACGAGTCCTCGCCGCTGGCCATGAGCTGCTCCAGGCCGAACTCGCGGATGGTCTCGAGCATCCCGAACCGTGGCTCGCCGTCCGGTCCGTCCTCTTGACGAAGCAGGCTCTTGTCGACCAGCGATGTCAGGCCGTCCGCGACGTCGAAGGGGGGCGCGTCTGCGCCATCCGTCGCGGGGAGCCGGCAGATCGCCGCGGCCGTTTCCGGGCTGCAACCCCCGACGAACACGGCGAGCCGGCGAAACAGCCGCTGCTCGTCTGGCGTGAGCAAGTTGTGACTCCAGGCGATCGTGTCACGCAGCGTCTGCTGGCGTTCCGGCAGATCACGCGCGCCGGCTTTCAGCAGCCGCAGCGACGACCCGACGGGACCGCCGTCGAGTCGTGCCAGGAGCGCGCGGGGCGACAGCAGCTTGATTCGCGCGGCGGCGAGCTCGATGGCGAGCGGCAAGCCGTCCAGCCGCGCGCACACCGCCGCGATGGAGGCGGCATTGTCGGCGGTGATCGCGAAATCCGGACGGACACGGCGGGCGCGCTCGGCGAAGAGCGCAACCGCGGAGTAGGCGTCCAGCTCGCCGGCGGCCGGCAGGTTTTTGAGATTCGGCACGGCGAGCGGCGAGACGGGGAACTCCTGCTCGGCCAGGAGGCGCAACGGCTCGCGACTCGTCACGAGTACGCGCACGCCCGGCGCGGCAGCGAGCAGATCGGCGACCAGCGCCGCCGCCGCGACCACGTGCTCGAAGTTGTCGAGCAGGAGGAGGATCTCCTTGTCGCGCAGGAAGTCGACGACGCTCGCGAGCAGTGGCTCGCCGGCGACCTCCGCGACGTCGAACGTCTGCGCGATCGCGGCGACGACCCGACCCGCGTCGACCACCGGGGTCAAGGAGACGAAGAAGGCGCCGTCGCGCAGCTCGTGGAGGATGTCGGCGGCGACCTGAATCCCGAGCCGCGTCTTGCCGGTGCCACCAGGGCCTGTCAGCGTGACCAGCCGGATGTCCCCGCGCCGCAGCAGATCGACGATCGCCCGTGTCTCGCGGTCCCGACCGATGAGCCGCGTCGGCGGGACGGGCAGGTTGTTCGGTCGCGTGTCCAGCGAGCGCAGCGGTGGAAAGACCGCTGGCAACCCGGCGATGACGAGCTGGAACAGCCGTTCCGGCTCCGGGAGATCCTTCAGGCGGTAGGCGCCGAGCTCGCTGAGCGTGACGCCCTCGGGAAGAACACCGTGCACGAGCGCGGCCGTGGATTCGGACAGCACGACCTGGCCACCGTGACCGGCGGCGCAGATCCGAGCGCCGCGATGAACGTCGAGACCGGTATACCCCTCGGCCGTGCGCGTCGGCTCTCCGGTGTGGAGACCGATGCGCACGCGCACGACGACGTCGGGAGGCCACGGGTGATTGGCCAGCGCGCGCTGCATGGCAACGGCGGCGGCGACCGCCTCGGTCGCGCGCGCGAAGACGGCGAAGCAGGCATCACCCGGCGCATCGACCTCGCGGCCGTCGTGGGCGCGAATGGCCGCCCGGAGCGATTCGCGATGCGTGGCGAGGACCGTGCCGTAGCCGTCACCGAGTGCGCGGAGCAGCCGTGTGCTGCCCTCGAAGTCGGTGAAGACGAGCGTGACGGTCCCGGTTGGCAGGTCACGCATCGGCACGCTGCCGCGGAGCACCGCGGACCGCTCAGATCACGATGTCACCGGACTTGATGCGACGCACGCCGGCGCCCGACATGTCCGCCCACGCCTTGCCGAGCGAGCCGCCCGCGTCGATGCCGCGGGTGGCGTCCTCGATCACCGCGGCCTCGAAGCCGCCGCGGCGCGCGTCGAGCGCCGACCACGCCACGCAGAAGTCGGTGGCCAGACCGACGAGGAACACCTGCTTGAATCCCCGCTCCTTCAGGTAGCCCGTGAGGCCGGTCATCGTTTGACGATCCGCTTCGAGGAACGCCGAGTACGAGTCGACGTGCTGGCGGTAGCCCTTGCGGATGATCAGCTCGGCGTGCGGGATTCGCAGATCGCGGTGCAGGTCCGCATCAGTCGTGCCCTGGATGCAGTGGTCCGGCCACAGCACCTGGACACCGTACGGAAGCTGGACGGTCTCGAACGGTTTCTTGCCCGGGTGGCTGGACGCGAATGAGACGTGCCCTTTGGTGTGCCAGTCCTGGGTGAGCACCACGTGCCGGAACGCGGGCGCCAGCCGGTTGATGATCGGGATGATCTTGTCGCCTTCGGGGACAGGGAGTGTGCCGCCGGGCACGAAACAGTTCTGCACGTCGATCACGGCCAGGACGTCGTCGGGGCCGGGGTTGATCCGTGCCTGCGCGCGCACGGCCGATGGAAGCGTGCTCAGCACCAGCGCGGCCGTTCCGGACCGAATGAAGTGCCGCCGCCCGATCGTGTTCATGCGCCACCTCCGGCGATTCGATGCGCTACGGTAGCGCCGGCACCGCCGGGCGGCAACTCTTTCAAGGCGGCAACCTTTTCAAAAGGCGTCGCGGTTGCTCGAGGTCACAGCAAACTTTTCCTCTTGGCGGTTAGGGCAAGCGGGGCGAGAATCGGCCCCCCTGGAGGCGAACGCGATGCTCAGCGAAGTGGCCGGTCTGACTTTCGTCCTGGCGGTCTTCGTCCTCGCCGCCCTCATCGCTGCGAGTCGTCCGCTCTGGCAGCGCGAGCTTCGGTTCTGGCTGTGGCGCCGCTCGCTCGGACGCCGGCGCCGTCCTGTCGAATCGGGTATCGTCCACCGCGCGGCCTGAGCCGCGGCACCGCACCTCCGCCGCGCCAGAGGGCGCGCATCGATGGTACCTTTCAGAGCGTGGATCGCCGCGCCCTGAGCGCGGCAGGGAGGATCGCGCGATGCCCTATGACCTGGTGATCAAGAACGGCACGGTGATCGACGGCTCCGGCTTGCCCCGTTTCCGGGCCGACGTCGCGGTACGACACGGTCGTATCGCCGCCATCGGGCGCATTCGCGAGGGCGCTCGCGAGGTCATCGACGCCGACGGCCAGGTGGTAGCGCCCGGCTTCGTCGACGGCCACACCCACATGGACGCGCAGGTGTTCTGGGATCCGCTCGGGACGTGCTCGTGCTGGCACGGCGTCACCACGGTCGTCATGGGCAACTGCGGATTCACCCTCGCCCCGTGCGCCAAGGCCGACCGGCACCTCGTGATGCGCAACCTCGAGCGCGCGGAAGACATCGCGCCGGCGGCCATGGACGCCGGCATCGCGTGGCGGTGGACGACGTTCCCGGAGTTCCTGGACTGCCTCGAGACGCTGCCCAAGGGCATCAACTACGCGGGCTACATCGGCCACTCCGCGCTCCGCACCTACGTGATGGGCGAGCGCGCCTTCGAGAAGGAAGCCAGCGAAGACGAGCTGGCCGCGATGGCGCGCGAGCTGCGCGACGCGATCCGCGCCGGGGCCATCGGCTTCACGACCTCCCGTTCGCCGAGTCACGAAACGCCGGACCGGCGTCCGGTGGCGAGCCGGGTCGCGAGCTGGGACGAGGTGCGGCGTCTGGTCGGCGTGATGGGCGAGATGAACGCGGGCATCTTCGAGATCGCGGGCGAGCGGCACGACGCCGCCGAGCGGCTGCGCGAATACCACGTGCGGCTGCGCGATCTCGCCGTCGAGACCGGGCGGCCGATCACCTGGGGGCTCTTCAGCCGGCGCGCGGAGCCCGACCGGTGGCGCCTGTATCTCGACTTGCTCGAAGAGACGGCGGCGGCCGGCGGCCGGATGTTCGCGCAGGTGCACAGCCGCGCGCTGACCGTGGTGCTGTCGTTCAAGACCAACCTGCCGTTCGATCGGCTCCCGGCGTGGAAGGAGCTGCGCGCGCTGCCCCTCGAGGAGCAGAAGCACCGGCTGCGCGATCCCGAGACGCGGCGCCGGCTGGTCGAATCCGCGGCCCAGCGCCTCGACCGCCCGGCCATCGGCGCGGAACCGCGGCCGGCCGCGTACGAGCGAATCTTCGTCATGGACACTCCGGAGGGGCCGCACCGCTCGCTGGCCGAGGTGGCGCGCGCGCGCGGCGTGGATCCCGTGGAGGCGATGATCGATCTCGCCCTCGACAAGGACCTCGACTGCTTCTTCCTGCAGCCCATCGCGAACGAGGATCAGAGCCACGCGCTCGAGCTGATGCGGCATCCGCGCACGGTGGTGACGTTCTCCGATTCGGGCGCGCACGTCTCGCAGATCATGGACGCCTCGCTGCAGACGCACCTGCTCAGCCACTGGGTGCGGGAGCGCCAGGCGTTCACGCTCGAGCAGGCGGTCCGGATGCTGAGCTTCGACACCGCCACCCACTGGGGCTTTGCCGATCGTGGCCTCATCCGCGAGGGGATGGCCGCCGACCTCATCGTGTTCGATCCGGACACCGTCGGGCCCGAGATGCCCGAGGTCGCGCACGACCTTCCGGCGGGCGCGCGGCGGCTGGTCCAGCGGGCTCGCGGCTTCACCGCCACCGTGGTCAACGGCGACGTCCTTCTGCGCGACGGCAAGCACACGGGCGCGTTGCCCGGCCAGCTCCTGCGAGGCCCGCTCGCGCGGAGGAACTGAACCGCCGGCTGTCACACTGCCACCGAACTCCTGGACGGTGAGGATCCACGCGATCGAGCGCCCCATGAGGGCGTCTCCTCCACGGCTCGCGAGCGCCACCGCTCGCGGTCAGCGGGACTATCGCGGCGGCGGCCTCCGGGCGGTCAAGCCGCTCGTGCTAGCATGCGACGCAGAGATCGAGGTCGCTCGCGCGCTGGCCAGGCGCTCGTCCCGGCCGTCGCTCGAGTCGCTCGTTCCATCAAGGAGGCTCCATGGCGAACATCCAGAAACTCTCCGCGCCGGGCGTCTACGATCCGCCCGGGTACAGCCAGGTCATCAAGGTCACGGGCGCGCAGAGCCTCGTCTTCCTCGCGGGTCAGGTCCCCTACGACAAGGACGGCGGTGTCGCGCATCGTGGCGACTTCCCGGCGCAGGCCCGGCAGGTCTTCGGCGCGGTGCGCTCGCTCGTCGAGGCCGCGGGCGGACGGATCGAGAACGTCGTGAAGATCACCACGTACCTCACCGACGTCCGCTATCGCCAGGACTTCCGCGTCGTTCGCGACGAGTTCTTCGGCCAGAGGGGTCCGGCGTCGACGATGATCGAGGTGAGCTCGCTGTCCCACCCCGACTACCTCATCGAAGTGGAGGCGATCGCGATCATATGATCCGAAGGCTCGCTCCGTTCGCTCTGGCTCTGCTCGTGCTCGCCGCCGCCCC
Organism: Methylomirabilia bacterium; assembly: GCA_041492755.1. GTDB lineage: Bacteria > Methylomirabilota > Methylomirabilia > Rokubacteriales > CSP1-6 > JBGPXN01. The sequence continues at coordinate 7,174 of JBGPXN010000104.1, forward strand.
CGTCATGCCGGCAGCCGCGGCGCCCGCGGGCGAGATCGTCTACGCGGTGCACGTGTCGCTGGCGCCGACCTGGTTCGATCCGGCCGAGACCCCGGGCGTCATCACGCCGTTCATGGTGCTCTATGCACTGCACGATGCGCTGGTGAAGCCCATGCCGGGCAACGCGATGGCGCCCAGCCTCGCCGAGTCGTGGACCGCCTCGAAAGACGGACTCACGTACGAGTTCGTGCTGCGCAAGAACGTGCGCTTCCACAACGGCGATCACGTGACCGCGGACGACGTGAAGTTCTCGTTCGAGCGCTACAAGGGCGGCGGCGCCTCGATCTTCAAGGCGCGCGTGGCCGCGGTGGAAGTCGTGGATGCGTACCACGTGCGCTTCAAGCTCAAGCAGCCGTGGCCGGACTTCATGACCTTCTACGGCACGCCGGCATCCGGTGCCGCCTGGATCGTGCCCAAGAAGTACGTGGAGAAAGTCGGCGACGACGGCTTCAAGAAGGCGCCCATCGGGGCCGGTCCGTACAAGTTCGCCTCGTTTACCCCGGGCGTGGAGCTCGTGTTCGAGGCCAACGAGAGCTACTGGCGCAAGATGCCGAACGTCAAGCGGCTGGTCTTCAAGTCCGTCCCCGACGACTCCACGCGCCTGGCCATGCTCAAGCGCGGCGAGGCGCACATCGCCTACTCGATCCGCGGCCCGCTGGGGGAGGAGCTGCGGCGGACCCCCGGCCTCACGTTGAAGCCGACGTTGCCGACGTTCACCGAATGGATCCTCTTCGCCGATCAATGGGACCCGAAGTCGCCCTGGCACGATCGCCGGGTGCGGCTCGCCGCCAGCTTGGCCATCGATCGCAAAGGCATCAACGAGGCGGAGTACCTGGGCTTCGGCCGGGTCAGCTCGAGCATCATCCCGCAGGCCTTTCAGTTCTACTGGCCCGCGCCCGCGTATCCCTTCGATCCGGGCCGCGCCCGGCAGTTGCTGATCGACGCCGGCCACCCGCGCGGCTTCGACGCCGGTGACCTGTCCGCGGACGCCGTGTACGCGGCGACGGCCGAGGCCGTCATCAATTCCTGGCAGGCCGTCGGCATCCGGGCCAAGCTGAAGGCGCTCGAGCGCGCGGCGTTCTACTCGGCCGACCAGGAGAAGAAGCTCCGGCCGCTCGTCCGCACGGGAAGCGCCGCCGCGGGCAATGCCGCCACGCGCATCCAGGCGTTCGTGGTCGGCGACGGCATCCGCTCCTACGGCAGCTACCCCGATATCGACGGCCTCTTCCGCGAGCAGGCGAGCGAGACCGACCCGAAGCGACGGGAGGCGACGCTGCACAAGATCCAGCAGCTCATGCACGAGCGCGTGATGTTCGCGCCGATCGTCGAGCCGGCGTTCCTCAACGGCTACGGGCCGAAGGTGGAAGACCCGGCGATGGGCGTCATCCTCGGCCACCCCTACTCGTCGCCTTACGAGGACGTGAAGCTCAAGGCCCGCTGAGCTGCCCCCGGGGGGAGCGGCTGAAACTTGGCGGTCCCGGCGAGGAGCCGACCGAACAACCCCGCGCGGAGAACTCGTAAACACAAGCTGCCGGGCGCCAGGACGAGCTATCCCTAGCATGCTAGTATCCTAGCTAAGCCCCGCCGAAGAGGCGGGCCGACGGCGCCGGGAGAGTGGCGATCAGCAACGGTACCAGCGCTTGGATCACCGTGCTCCTCCGGCTTCCCGTCTTCTACAACCCGGATGCTGCCGGCCATCGCGCGTCGGTTGAGGACGACCGTTTCTGGACACGGCAGACGAACTCGCCCGCCGCTCCGGCGGCGGCACGCTCTTCATCTTCCGGCATGACCCTCCGCGGGGGTTCTGGTGGGATCAAGGCATTGTTGAAAGAGACCTGCTGGCACTGATCGAGGTGGACGTTCCCGACACGCCGGAGTCGCGCGAATGGCTGCGAGCCTACGCGCGTGACGTTCTGCGGGAACGGTTCCGGCAGAAGGCCATCTATCTGAAATTTGTTGGTCCCGTTGAGCGCCTGATCGTGAGTGAGGAGGAGGTTCGCCATGAAGACTGAAAGAGGCGCCACCAGGGCCAGCGTGCCGCGCCGGGGCGCCCGCGTCGGAGACAAGAGACTTTCGGAGCCCGTGACGCTCTTCGCTGCAATCGAAGCCGAGCAGCATCAAGCACTCCGCGCGATCGCCTTTGCGGAGCGTCGGTCTCTCGCCGATGTGGTGCGGGAGGCGCTGACTGGGTTCATCGCCCAGCATCCCGCGCCTCGACGGCCAGCCGCTGCGAGGCGGTAGCCACCGTATGCGCCAAAGCGCCGCCCGATGGGCCACCCAATATATCGCTGCGACGCGGCGCCTTACCCCCCGGACTTCTGCTTCCGGGCCGCGGTGGCGGGCACGGGAAACTCGTCGGGGTCGATCGGGATCTCGACGACCGCCGGCTTGTTGGACTTGAGCGCCGCGGTGACCGCGTCGCCCACCTGGTCGGGGTGGTCGACGTAGTAACCCTCGGCGCCGAAGAGACGCGCGAGCGCGTCGTAGCGCGGGTTGCCGATGTCGCAGCCGATGTAGCGCCCGCCGTAGAAATGCCGCTGGTACGCCTTTTCCGAGCCCCAGCAGTTGTTGTTCATCACGATCGTCGTCACGTTGATGCCGTGGCGCACGGCCGTCTCGAGCTCCTGCACGTTCATGAGGAACCCGCCGTCGCCGTGGATGGCGAGCACCGGCGCCTCCGGCCGGCCGAGCTTGGCGCCCAGCGCCTCCGGAAATGCGAAACCCAGACCGCCGAGATCGAGCGGGGTCACGAACGTGCGCGGCTGCGTGAAGTGCAGGCGGTCGTAGCCGTACGCGGGCGCGGCGCCCGCGTCGAGGGTGACGATGGTGTCCGGGGGCAGCGCGCGGCGTAGCTCCGCGTACACGCGCTGGGGCTTCATCGGCTTGGTGTCCAGCTTCGCCTCCGCGGCGAGCCGCGCCTGCCGCTGGGTCCGCAGCGTCTCGGCTTCCTGCCGCCACGCCGCGCGCGCGGCCGCGCCGGTGTCGTGGCCGAGCGCCTCCAGCAGCGCCGCGCAGGCCTCGCGGGCGTCGGCCTGGATCCCGACCGCGACCGGGTAGTAGCGGCCGATGTCACGGCTCTCGACGTCGATCTGGACGATCGCCGTCTCGGGCCTGACGTAGCGCTCGTCGAACAGGCTCGTGAAGTTGCCGAGCCGCGAGCCGACGACCAGCAGGAGGTCGGCGCGCCGGCACGCGGTCGCGGCCTCCGGAGAGCCGGCGCGGCCGAGCGGACCGACGTAGAGCGGATGGGTGTTGGGCACGGCGTCGTTGCGTCCGTACGCGGTGATGAGGGGGATCGCGCCCTGCTCGCTCAGGCGCAGCACGAGATCGCTGGCGCCCGCGCGCGTGACGCCGCCACCGGCGAGCAGCAGCGGCCGCTCGGCCTGCCGCAGCAGGCGCGCGGCTTGGCGGATGGCGTCCGGGTGCGGCGGCGGCGCGTGCGTCACGCGATAGCGCTCCGGCGGCAGCGGCGCCAGGCGCACCACCTGCTCGTTGAGGACGTCACGCGGGATCTCCACCAGCACGGGTCCCCGGCGGCCGGTCATGGCGGCGCGCAGCGCCGACCGGAGCAGCTCCGGAATGCGGTCGGGCCGCGTGATCTGGAGCGCGAGCTTGGTCACGGGCCGGAACATGGCCACGAGGTCGTATTCCTGAAACGCGTCCTTCTGCTGGTGCTCGAGCGGAACGCCGCCGACCAGGACCACGACGGGCGAGTGGGCGACGTGCGCCGCGGCGACCCCCGTGAGCAGATTCGTGGCGCCGGGACCACTGGTCACCAGGCAGACCCCGGGCACGTCCGTCACGCGTGCCAGGCCGTCGGCCATGAAGGCGGCCGCCTGTTCGTGCCGCACGTTGATGTACTCGACGCTGTGGTCGTCGTAGAGCGCGTCCAGGACGTCGAGGAAGGTCGAGCCGACGATCCCGAAGATGTAGCGCACGTGCTCGGCCTTGAGCAGCTCGACGACCGCCTGGCCGCCCGTCATCTCACGCATGCCGATCCTCCTGTGGTGCCCAGAGGAATATAATGCCTCGCGCGTCGATCTGCCCGGCTCACCAACGGCCCCGCGCAGCCGTGCGGACAAGGAGGCTCGCGTGCTCATCGGCTGCCATCTACCGACCACGCTCGCGCCCGCGGCGACGAAGGAAGGTCTGGTCAGGTTCGCGCAGGAAGCGGAACGGCGTGACATCGCGTCGCTGTGGGTGAGTGATCACGTCGTCATCCCCCGGGTAACGAGCGGCCATCGAAGCGGCGGCGCGTTTCCGCATCCGCCCGACCGCCCGTATCTCGAGCCGGTGACCGCGCTGACCGCCGCCGCGCTCTGCACGACGCGGCCGCGACTCGGCTCCTCCGTCTTCATCCTCGGGCATCGCCACCCGGTCTTGATGGCGAAGATGCTGGCCAGCATCGACGCCCTGTCCGACGGACGGCTCATCGTCGGCGTGGGCGTGGGGTGGTGGAAGGAGGAGTTGGAGGTCCTGGGCGTGCCGTTCGCGGCCCGGGGACGCCACGCCGACGAGGCGCTGCGAATCTTCAAAGAGCTGTGGACGTCGGAGAACCCCGTGTTCGAGGGCGAGTTCTTCCGGTTCCGCGACATTGGCTTCGAGCCGAAACCGGTGCAGAAGCCTCACCCGCCGATCTGGGTGGGGGGTGCGAGCTCGGGCGCCTTCCGTCGTGTCGCCGCGCTGGGCGACGGCTGGCACGCCAACGCCCGGACGCCGGCCCAGTTTCGCGAGGGTCTCGCGCAGCTCTGGGCGGCCGCCGACGCCGTCGGCCGTCCGCACGGGACGATCGAGCTTTCGTTACGCTACGGGTTGCCCGACGACGTGCTCACCCAGGGCGCGCAGTCCGTCATCGACGACCTCGCGGGATTCAAGCGCCTCGGGGTTCGCCACGTGCTGATCGAGTTCCGGCGGACCGATCTGGCTCGCATGCTGGAGCTGCTGGACGTCGTGGCGGGAACGATACGGCCCGCCGTCGACGGCGCCTGAACGGGCTGCGCCGAGCCATTCGACGCGTTCGAGCGCCGGCTTCGCCGGCGCCACCCGATCTGGGGGAGGTCTCGGAGGGGCCATCGAGGCTCCCTCCGATGGGGATGGGGGGCAAGGCCCCCTCCGAGGACAAGGAGGCGACAATGCGGTTTCGCGACAGAGTGGCGCTGATCACGGCAGGGGCGAGCGGCATCGGTCGGGCGACGGCGGACATCATCGGCAGCGAAGGCGGGACTGTCGTCGCCGTGGATACCGATCAAATCAAACTCGACGCGCTGGTGGAGGGCATTCAGAAGGCCGGTGGCCGGGCCGAGGGGCGGCGGGCCGATGCGCTCGACCCCGCGCAGGTGGACGACGTCGTCGGCACCGCCCTCCGCGCGTACGGCCGCATCGACATCCTCGTCAACGCCGTCGGCGGGAGCACGATCATTCCGCGCCCCGCGGCCTCCGTGGAGGAGCTGACGCTCGGTGAGTGGCAGAAGCTGATCGCGTTCAACCTCGATGCGACGTTCCTCTACTCGCACGCGATCGCGCCGATCATGAAGCGCCAGCACTCGGGCAAGATCATCAACATCTCGTCGGTGGCGGGGCGGGGCATCAGTCCGAGTAGCAGCAGCGCCTATGCGGCGGCCAAGGGCGGCATCATCGCCTTCACCCGCAAGCTCGCGCACGAGCTCGGCCCGTTCGGCATCAACGTGAACGCCATCGCGCCCAGCGTCACCCTCACCGAGCGCATCCGCCCGCACTGGGAGCGGCGGACCCCGGAACAGCAGGCGTTCGAGCTCGCGCGCACCCCGCTGCGCCGGATCGCCGAGCCCGCCGACCAGGCCCGCGTGATCTGCTTTCTCGCCTCCCGCGACGCCGACTTCGTCACCGGCATCACCATCGACGTGACGGGCGGAGTCTAATCTCGGAGGGGGGCTTTGCCCCCCATCTTCATCGGAGGGGGCCTCGACGGCCCCCTCCGGGACCTCCCCCAGAACGGATGGCGCGGGCGGAGCCGGCGCTCGAATGCAGCAATCCCATGCGCGCTCGGATGGAGGTGTGGTCAGAAGCGGGTGGTGCTGTAGGTTCCGATACCCGCGCATCGGCCGTCAACTCAGGGAGGCGCCGCATCATCTTCACCGGTACGCCCGAGGGTGTGATCTGCGGCTACCCGAAGGAAAATCAGGTATGGCTGAAGGCGGGGGACCGCCTGACGTCGACGATCGAGAAACTCGGCGAGCTGCAGTTCAGCCTGGCCTGAGGCGACAGGCGCGCAGCGGGGCTCAGGTCCAGCCGCGCGCCGCGCCCGCCTGAAACGAAACCGCCGGCCGGTTCGTCCGGCCGGCGGGGTTCACGAAGGCCTGGTGGTCAGGCGCACGCGACCGTGTACACGTCGGCGACGCCGTCGGGCAGCGCTTCTTCCCTCCAGCTCCGCCCACCGTCCTGAGTGCCGAAGACCTGCCCGTGTCGGGAGACGCAATAGACCTGATTGGGGTCCTTGGGATGCAGCGCGACCGCCATCATGGTGCTGTTGGCCTTGATGCCGTGATCGAAGCGCGTCCACGTGCGGCCGACGTCGCTGCTGCGGTAGACCGAGCCATCCTCGCTGCGCGCAGCCGGGCTGAGGCAGGCGTAGAACACGCTCGGGTCTTGCGGGGACACCCGGATGTCGCGGCCGTACGTCAGCGGGGAGAAACGGCCGATCTCCATGTCCCGCCAGCTCGTGGCCTGGTCCGTGCTCTCGAAGAGGCCCATGCGCACGGCAAGGAAGACCGTGGCGGGGCGCGCGGCGCTGACGCACAGCGCGTGGGCATCGAGCATGCCCTCGTTCTCGGTGTCGCTCTGAATGCGACTCTTGAGGTGCGGTCGCTGGGCGAGGTTGAGCAAATCGGCGGAGCAGTCGGTCCAGTGCTCGCCCCCATCCAGGCTGCGCATGACGCCACCGACCTCGAGGGCGGCGTAGATCTCGTCCGGCCGCGCGGGATCGGCCGCGAGCCGCATCACGCGGCACGCGAACGCCATCTTCACGGCGGGCGGCAGGCTCGAGTTCGGGAGCCGGCGCCAGGTGTCGCCACCGTCGTCGCTACGGTACACGGCAACCGGCGACGCGCCCGCGTAGAGAATGCGCGAGTTCTTTGGATGGACGAGGATCGACCAGATCTCGCCGCCGTCCTTGGGGAAGCCGAGGCGTTCCCACCGCATCCCGCCGTCGGTGGTGCGGTAGGGGCCATCCTGCGTGCCGATGTAGACGACGTCCGGGTTGTCCGGGTGGATCGTGATCGCCCGGACCTCGGTCCGTTCGGGCAACCCCTTGTCGAGGGCTTCCCAGCCCCCATTGCCGACTGCGCGCCGGAAGACGCCTCCGACCCCACCGGTCATCCACGGCGCGGCTCCGACGTAGACATACGTTCCGTTGGACTGATTGGCCATGACGGTTTCCCCCTTCACGGCCGGCCGCTGACGCCCGAGCCGGCGGTGTACGGAGAATGAACGCCCTTTCGGCTGTTCCGTCAAGTGCGGGGGGGGCTGGGGCACGCTCAATGGTTGGAGCGAGTCTTGGGTGTGCGGCAAGCGATACAGTTGACGTGGCGCTCTACGCTGATGGACAGTGAGCGCGGTGAGTGCTGACGCGGTCGAACGTCTTGGCGAAACGCTCCACGCCTTCATGGCCGAAATCCGCGGCCATTTTCAGGCGATCGACCGGCGCTTCGATGCCATCGATCAGCGCTTCGAAGTCGTGGATCGGCGGTTCGAGGCCATGGGTCGGCGCTTCGACGCCATGGACGAGCGCATCGGCGCCCTGGACCAGCACGTCGCCGCCCTGGACGAGCGCATTGGGATCATGGCCGAGCGCATCGGCGCCCTGGACCAGCACGTCGCCGCCCTGGACGAGCGCATTGGGATCATGGCCGAGCGCATCGGCGCCCTGGACCAGCACGTCGCCGCCCTGGACGAGCGCATC
>JBGPXN010000218.1:0-7001 GCA_041492755.1 Methylomirabilia bacterium
AGAGCCGTGACAATGGGAATCGATGTGGTCGCCTCCTTGACCGACAAGACGGCTAGCGTGCCCGCCGTCAGGATGACGTCCGGCTTGACACGGACCAACTCTCGCGCGAGGACTGCAAAGCGCTTCTCCTCCCCCTCAGCCCAGCGGTACGTGATGATGAGATTTTGCCCTTCCACGTAGCCGAGCTGACGGAGGCCCTCACGAAAGGCGGCGACATGGGCGGCCTCAAGTGATGGCGAAGAAGTGCCAAGATACCCGACCGTCACGGTTCTCCCCACCCTAGACTCCTGCGCCGCCGCAAGGGGGGTAGAGAAGCAACCGAGGATGAGGGCGAGGACGGCGAGATGCATTGTCGGCCTCGGGTCATGAGTCAATCTTGGTCTCACTGGAATGCCGTCGATGCACTCCGCCGATGCATTACGAAATCAGCTGCCTGTCTCGCTCATCGCTCCACAGCCTCGCGACCTCGCCACGGCACCGACCGCTGCTCCTACGCCCCGGTCCCTCCGCCTCGTGCGGCGAACTATTAGTCTCTTGAACCGTGTGGCGCGCCGGACCGAGCGGCTCGTCGCAAGCTAACACGGCCGGTGGATCGCGGCAGCGGCGTACGAGATGTTGCGAGACCAGCACTTGGCCATCGCGGGGGACGGGCGTCGAGCCCGGCTACGCAGACCGGGGATATACACCGGACATTGCGAGGGTCTGGGTAAGCTCCGCAGCGCCCCATCTCGGAGGGATGACGCTTTCCGTGGAAGAGACGTAGCGCCGGTCCTCGACTACAGCTCGAGATCCCGCAGCACGGCCCGGCACGGCGCGCCGTCCAGGCCGCGCAACCGCAGCGGAAAGCAGATCAGCTCGTAGCGGCCGGGCACGATCTCCGACAGGTCGACGCCTTCGAGGAGCACCACGCCGTGGTCGAGGAACGCGCGGTGCACCGGGACCTGCTCGTCGGCGTGCGCCACCGACAGGTAGTCGAGCCCGACCAGCTCCACGCCCCGGGCCACCAGCGCGCGCGCCGCTTCCAGGGAGAACGCGACGAAATCGGGGTCGTAGGCGGCTTTCTTCAGCAGCAGCGAGTTCCGGGTCTTGAAAAGGATCCGGGTGGCGCCGGCGAGCGGGATCGCCTTCACGTGTGCCTCGGTGATGTACCGATCGGCTTCGACCGCGTGCACGAGCGCCGGACCGATGAATCGCTGGAGCGGCAGCGAATCGATGCCGGCGCCGTCGGGCAGGAAGTGGAACGGCGCGTCGACGTGGGTGCCGGCGTGCACGCTCAGGGTGAGCGCCGAGGCGTTCGCGGGATCGCCCCGACTCATCCGCCGACGTTCGTGGAGCTCGAGCGGCGGCGCGCCGACCCAGCGGACCGTCTCCGCGGAGAGATTGAGCGAGATGTCGTAGTACCTCACGCGGCACCTCCCGTCGTCATGGCGATCCCCGATCGGTCGGGGAACGCGGCTTTACCGCTTCGGCGGCTTCCAGAACTGGTCTATGTCCTGGACGCTGTCGAGCACGGTGTTCTGGAGCTTGCCGCCCACCTTGTCCACGCGACGGATGTAGGTCGGGATGATCGCGTTCTGCTTCTCGTCGAACCGGAAGGCGCCGCCCGGCGCCTCGAAGCGCACGCGGCGCAGCGCCTCCAGGAAGCGCGGCTGGTCCTCGACGTTGGCGCCGACGGCCTTCATGGCCTCGCCGGCCGCCTTCGCCGCCAGGTAGCCGAGGTGGTTGTTGTACACGGGGTCCTTCCGATACTTCTTGCCGAAGGCCTGGACGAAGCGCTTGTTCTCCGCGGTGTCGAGCACCGGCGAGTAGGACAGCCAGCTCACGATGCCCACCGCGGCGTCGCCGACCGTCTTCAGATATGTCTCGTTCACCGTCTCCCCGAGCGTCAGGAGCGGCAGCTTCCCCTTGAGGCCGTAGTCGGTCCAGGCCTTGAGCCACTGGGGCGCGCCGGGTCCCCAGAGGATGGCGACGACCGCGTCGAGATCCTGGACCTTGCTCTGGACCCGGGTGATGTAGGGCGCGACGTCGACGGCGCCGAGGGGCATCAGCACTTTCTCGACCGACTGGCCGCCGCTCTCCATGAACGTCTTGATGAAGCCATCGGTCTGCTCGTGGCCGGCGACGTAGTCGAGCCCGACGACGGCGATCCGCTTGTGGCCGAGCTTGGCCGCGACGTACCACCCGCCGGCCGCCTCCTGCTGATAGCTCGACATGGCGCTCCGGAAGGTGGTCGGGCTCGCCTTCTCGGCGGTCAGGTTGTTGGCGGTGGCCTGGGTGATGACCCACGCGACCTTGCGCTCCTGGAGGTAATCGCGAACGGCCACGGCCACGGCGCTCGACACGGGCCCCAGGACCAGGTGAACCCTGTCCGACTCCACCAGCTTCCGCGTCTTCGTGAGCCCCACGTCCGGCTTGCCCTCCGTGTCCGCGATGATCAGGCTCACGGGACGGCCCGCCACCTGGTTGCCCATCTCGTCTTCCCAGTAGAGCTTGATCCCCTCGTTGATCTCCGTGCCGTTGACGGCGAGCGGCCCGGTCACCTCGTTGATCAGGCCGATCTTGATCGGTTCCTTCGGCGCCTGTGCGAGCGCGGCCCCGCCGGTCGCGAGGACGGCGAGGCCGCTGAGTCCGCAGAGCGCTCCACGAAGCTTCGAGGTCATCCCCTTGCGCATGGTCGTTCCCTCCTCGTCGTTGCCCGTCTCATCCCGTGCGTCTCGTCGATCGCTCCCGGAGGCCGGCCTGCTCGAGCCGCGGCAGGACCTCGTCCGCGAACTGCGGGAGCTCGTCCCGGTAATTCACCCACGAGACGACGACGCCGTCGAGTCCGTCGCTGGACATCCTGACCAGCTCGTCGGCAATCCGCTCGGGCGTGCCGACCAGCGGATAGCCGCCCCAGCCCGTCATCAGCCGGCGCCGGCGGGCCCGCTGGACCTCCGGCGGCGCGTCCGGACCCTCGATCCGCTGCTGGCGGATCAGGTTGTCGATCGCCTCCCAGTCGCCTTTCTCGTCGACCACGTACCGCAGCTCGTCGCGCGCTTCCTTCTCCGTCGGCCGGCACAGCACGAACCCGGTGGTCCACACCTGGATCTCGCGCCCGAACTCCTCGCGCGCCAGCCGGCGCAGCGCCGCCACCTGCGCGCGCGCGCCGGCGTCGCCGGTCTCCCAGAACGAGGTGAACACCATGTCCGCATACTTCGCGGCAAAGCGATTGCCGGTGCCGGAGCGGCCGGCGTTCATGATCGGCGGGCTCGGCTTCTGGATCGGCTTGGGTTGCTGGACGCCCTTCTCGATGCGGAAAAACCGCCCCTCGTAGTCGAACTCGTCCTCGCACGTCCAGAGCCGGCGGACGATCTCCACCCATTCGGCCGCGTGCTCGTAACGGGTGGCGTGGTCGAGCATCGGCCGGCCGAACATGGCGAACTCCGGCTCGAACCAGCCGCACACGACGTTCAGCGCGAAGCGGCCGCCGGAGATGTGGTCGATGGTGGTGGCCTGCTTCGCGGCCACGATCGGATGCATGGTCGGCACGTGTGAGGTCGAGAACACCGCGATGCGCTCGGTCTGGGCCGCCAGCCCCGCGGCCCACGTGTACGTCTCGAAGGAGGCCGAGTTGAACCCGGTCGCCCCGCCGAAGCCCTTCCAGCGCGCGACCGGGACGAGCGCCTCGATGCCGGCCCGGTCGGCCAGGATCGCGACCTCTCGCGTGGCCGCCCAGGTCGCCTCCGGGGTCCGCTCGGCCAGGGTCGCCGAGCAGCCGCCGCCGAGGTTCGAGCCGAAGATGCCGAGCTTGAGGCGGTTCGGCCCGTACAGGGGATTGGTGACAGTCAGCGCATCGCGGTCCGGCACGGTCACGGGTCGCATTATGCCTGCTTGACGGCGCCTCGAGCTTTCCTTACTGGATCGCGAACTCGACGCGGCCCTCGCCCGAGGTGTCGAGCCCGGCCTTGGCCTCGCCGACACGCAGGCGCGCTTCCGGGATCCCCTCGTTCTTCACCAGCGCCTCCCGCACCGTCTCGATCCGGCGGCTCTGCAGCTCCTTCACCTTCGCGGCCGGCACCGGCTCCGCGGCGAGCAGCCGGGCGAGCTTCTGCTCGGCGGACTCCGGCGGCGTGACGCCGGGGAACTTCGCCCGGAACTCCGCGGCGACGGCGGCGGGGTAGCTCGGCAGGCCGCGCTCGCGCTGGAGCTTCTGTAGGCGCGCGGTCAGCTCCTGGCCGCGCAGGGTCTCGATGTCCTTGGCGGCCACCACCGGAGAGAGCGCGAGGCTGACACCCGGCGCGCCGCGCAGGAACCCGGCGACCCGCACCAGGTGCTGCTCCATCGGCGGCGGCACGTCGGCGGTGCCGGGCGGGAAGATCACGGGCTCGACGCTGAGGCTCTCGATCTTGTTGTCGCTGCCCGTGAACAGGCGGCCGATCGCCCGGAAGGGCGCGGCCAGGACGTTCACGAGCACGTTCTTGATCGCGGTCCAGATGGTCTCGCTCAGGTCGAACTTGGGGTCACTGAGGTTTCCGGCGATCGGCACGTTGATCTTGATGAGCCCCTGGCCGTCCTTGATGAGCGCGACGATGAGCCCGAGCGGCAGGCCGAGCCGCTTCCTCACCTCGTCGCTCTGCTGCGACGGCGCCACCGTGAGGTCCGCCACGACCATCTCGTTGCGCGCGGTGAGCTGGTCGCCTTCCAGCTTGATCGCGACTTTCGCGGCGAGCCGGCCGCGCTGGATGATCCAGGAGATCGCGTGGTCGGCGTAGGGATTCACGGCGGGCAGCGTGAAGTCGCGCAGCTCGCCGGCGAGATCGGCGTAGCGCGTGCCGAGCGGCGACACCTCGCCGCTGAGGTCGAGCGCGGAGTTGCCGCCGACGATGGCCTGCACGCGCACCTTGGCCCGCTGGCCGGGCGTGGTCGAGATCCCGTCGACGTTGACGGCCAACCGCGAGATCGACTCCGTGAACGGCGGCGTCGTCGTGCGGTCGGCGAAGCGCACGAGGCCCTCTTCGATCACGAACGAGCCGACCTCGACCGCGATGGGCAGACCAAAGCCCCCGGTGTCGCCGACGCCTGCCGATGACGCCGCGGCCCGGGCGGACGCGCTCGATGCCTTCGGCCCGGGCGGCGGCGTCGCGGGCTCCGAGCGCGCGGGCAGGAAGAGCGTTCTGAGAGGGATCGAGCCGTCCGCCTCGCGCTCGAGACGCACGTCCGGGCGCGAGACCACGACGCGGGCCACCTTCGCGTACTTCGGCCACACGAAGTCCAGGCCCGAGATGCTCACGCGCGGGATGCGCACCGCCGGCGGCGTGCCGGGCGGGCGACTCGGATCGATCACGGTCAGGCCCTCGATCACGCTCTGGCCCTTGGAGACCGCGGTGATCGAGCCGTCGGGCAGCACCTTGACCCGCGAGCGGCTATCGCCGTTGAAGATCCCCCGCAGGCGCGCTTTGAACGGGAAGTACGCCGCGTACGGCGCGATCGAGGCGCCGCGCATCGACATCGTGAGGTCGGCGTCGAGCGGCTGCGGCACGGCCGTCCCGGTGACGGTGAGCCGGCCTTTCTCGGGCAACGTCATCGCCACCTCGAGCGCAGCGCGCTTGGTCGAAGGCCACGTGACGTCGCGCAGGGTGGCGGTCAGGTCGCTCACGACGAGGGTCGTGACCGGCGCCACGCGCTCATCGCGGAAGCGGAAGCTGCCGTTCGTGAGCACGACGCGCTCCAGGAGGAGCGACACCGCGGGCGCGGCGGCGGTCGGTGTCCCCGCTCCGCGGCCCGGGATCAGGCTGAGCAGGTCGATCACCCCGTCGGGCCCGCGCCGGCCGTTGAGCAGCAGTCCGTCCACCTCGACGGCCTTCACCGTCACCGCCCGCGTCGCGAGGTCGGCCGTTGTGATCGCCACGCTGACGCGCTTGATCGTCGTGAACGGATCGGGGCGCTCCCGCTCGATCAGCTCGAGCGACTCGATCCGGACGTCGCCGCCCACCGAGCCACGCAGCGCGCCGCCCGCCGCGCGCGACGCCGCGATGGTCAGCGCGGTGTCGGCGGTCCCCGCGCGCGGCACGACACGGATTCCGGCCGGGACGTACGGCGCCAGCGGCCGCAGGCGGAGGCCGTCGACGCGCGCCGTGGCCTCGATGGCCAACGGGGAGAGCGCGACGGCGCCGGCGTCGAGCGCGAGCGCGGCGCCGTTGAGGGTGGCCTTCACGGCCAGGCGTCCGGGCCGGGCGCCGGCCGCGGTGGTGAGCCCGGCCCCGTCGACGCTGAGGCCTTCGAGCCGCCACTCGCCGGTGGGCGAGACGGCCTGGTCCCGCGCGATGAGCGCGCCGTCCCGCACCGTCAGGCGGTCCACCGTGACGACCCTCTTCGAGGGCGGCTTGTTCGGGTCGGCCGGTGGGATCAGCTCGAGCAGGTCGGAGAAGTCGAACGTCGTCGGTCCCGTGCGGGTGACGTGGATGCGCGGCGCGAGAACCGCGAGGTCCACCACGCGCGCGTGGCTGCGGAGGAGGGGGAGGATCGCGACGCGGCCGGCGATCTGGCGGATCTCCAGCGCGGGCTCGTTCGAGCCGCGCTGGGCCAGACGGAAGCCCGTGATCGCGGTCCGACCCGTGAACACGTTGAGGTCGACGTCCTCGATGACGACGGCCCGGCCCGTGAGCGCGGCGATCTGCTTCACCGCCACGCGCCGGACGATCTCGGGCAGCGCGGCGAGCGTGACCGCGACGGCGAGGACCAGCACGAGGACGGTGATCCAGAGCCAGCGGCGCCTCAGCAGTCCCATGACGACGCCACATTATGGGGACGTCGAGGTCCGGTCAAGGTGGTGGCCGGGTCCCAAGAGCTCCTTGGGTGTGCGCGTTGGCTCTTCGTCTATCACTCTTCTCGCCGCCCGGTCAAACCGGTGGGATGATCGCTCGAGCCCGAAGGGAGGACGCCATGAAGATCAAGCGCGTGGAGCACATTGCCATCGCGGTGAGCTCGCTTACTACCTCGCCCACTCGAGATTGCAGTACGTC
>JBGPXN010000167.1:0-10194 GCA_041492755.1 Methylomirabilia bacterium
CGCATCGCGGATATCAGACGCTCGCGCTCTTCCCGTCGCTTCCCGGCCGCTGCACGCCCCACGCGGAGACCTTGGCGAGCACGGTGTTGCGGTGGACGCCGAGCAGGCGGGCGGCGCGGCTCATGTTCCACTGCACGCGCTCGAGGACGCGCAGCACGTACTGGCGCTCGAACTGATCGCACGCCTCGCGTAACGGCAGGCCGGCGTCCTCGCTGAGCCCGGAGCCGGCGGCGGGGAGGCTGACGTCGAGCGGAACGTCGTGGAGCTGGATCACCGGCGCGGTGGCCAGCACCACCGCGCGGTGGACGACGTTTTCCAGCTCGCGCACGTTGCCCGGCCAGTCGTAGCGCGTCAGCGCGTCCATCGCCCCCGGGGAGAGACCGCGGATGTCGCGATTGCACTCGCGCGCGATCTTGCGCACGAAGTGCTCGATCAGCGCGGGGATGTCGTCGCGCCGCCCGCGTAGCGCCGGCACGTGCACCCGGATGACGTTGAGCCGGTAGTACAGATCTTCCCGGAAGGCGCGATCGCGCACGGCCTGGCGGAGATCGACGTTGGTGGCCGCCAGCACCCGGACGTCGACCGGAATCGTCCGGTGACCGCCCAGCCGCTCGATCTCGCTCTCCTGGAGCACGCGCAGGAGCTTGGCCTGGAGATCGAGACGCAGAGAGCCGATCTCGTCCAGAAAGACGGTGCCGCCGTGAGCCAGCTCGAACCGCCCGAGTTTGCGGGCGAGCGCGCCGGTGAATGCGCCCTTCTCGTGTCCGAACAGCTCGGATTCCACCAGCGTGTCGGGGATAGCAGCGACGTTGATGGCGACGAACGGCTGGGCACGGCGACCGCTACGCTGGTGGATCGCGCGCGCGACCAGCTCCTTGCCGGTACCACTCTCGCCCGTGATGAGGACCCGGGAGGACGTCTCGGCGATCTGAGTGATGAGCTGGTAGATCCGCACCATCTCCGGGTGGCGGCCGACCATACCCTCGAAGCCGGGGATGTTGCCGAAGCTGCTGGGCGCGAGCGCCGAGCGCAGCCGGAGCACTTCGCGCTCGAGCGCGCGCTTGTCGAGCGCGCGCTGGACCATCAACAGAATGTCGTCGACGTCGAAGGGCTTGACGAGATAGTCCCAGGCGCCCAAACGCATCGCCTCCACCGCGGTTCTCAGATCACGAACGGCGGTCGCGATGACCACGATGATGGACGGGTCCAGAGCCTTGATCTTCGGAAGGACGTCGATGCCGGGCTCGCCGGGCATGCGCTGGTCGAGCATGACGAGATCGACGTCGCGCTGGCGAAGCACCTCGAGCGCGTGAGCGCCATCCTCCGCACCGAGCACGTCGCAGGACGTCCCGTCGAGGATCGCGCGCACCGAAGCGCGGACGCCTTCCTCGTCGTCCACGACCAGGACGGTGCCCCGCGGCCGGACGTCGGCCGGCTCGGCGCTCACGGCGCGGGGCGCTCGAGGACCAGGTACTGGTTGCGTCCGCCGTCGGCGCGCCGCACGAACAGCGGCACCGCGTCGCCGGGCTTCAGCGTGCCGAGCTCGCGGTAAAACGTCTGCGGGTCGATGACCACCCGGCCGCGGAGGGCAAGAATCACGTCGCCTTGCTGCAGACCGGCCTTGGCCGCGGGGCTGCCCGGCGCCACTTCCGTGACGATCACGCCGTGGGGCACGGTGAGCCCGAGGCGCCGCCGGAGGTCGTCGGTGAGCGATTCGACCTCGATGCCCCAGACCTCGTCGTCGGGGGCCAGCGCGGTGACGGGCTCGCCCGGCATCTCGCCAAGCGTGACCGTCGCCGGGATCTTCGCACCGTCCCGCACGATCACGAGCTTGACGGTCTCTCCGGGCGCGACCGCCGCGGCCAGCCGCTGCAGCTCCGGCACCTCGCGCACGCGCGCGCCGCCGAACTCGACGATGACGTCGCCCACGCGCAGGCCGCCACCGTCGGCCGGACCGTTGCGCATGACGTCGGCGACGAGCACCCCGTCGCGCTCGGCCACCCCGAACGAGCGCGACAGCTCCTCGTTGACGTCCTGGATCACAATCCCGAGCCAGCCACGCACCACGCGCCCGCGCGCGATCAGCTGGCGCATGATCTCCTTGGCCATGTTGATCGGAATCGAAAACCCGATCCCCTGGCCCGCCGAGACGATGGCGGTGTTCACCCCCACCACGCGGCCGTCGAGATTCAGCAACGGGCCCCCGGAGTTGCCGGGATTGATCGAGGCGTCGGTCTGGATGAAGTTCTCGTACGTGGCCACCCCCACCCGCGTGCGCGCGGTGGCGGACACGATGCCAAGGGTCACGGTGCGATCGAGACCAAACGGGTGGCCGATCGCGATGGCCCACTGGCCGACCCGGAGCGCATCGGAGTCGCCGAGCTCGGCGGCGGGCAGCGGCCCCGGCGCGTCGACCTTGAGCACGGCGAGATCGGTCTTGGGATCGCTCCCGATCAGGCGGGCCGTGAACTTCCGGGCGTCCGAGAGTCGCACCGTGATCTCGTGAGCGTTCTCGATAACGTGGTTGTTCGTCAAGATGTATCCGTTCGGATCCACGATCACGCCGGATCCGCTCGCCCGCACTTCCTCCCGCCGTCGCCGGAAATACCGCTCGTACAGGTCGTCGCCGAAGAACTCGCGGAACTTTTGGGGATCCTCGGTCGGCGGCGGGCTCGTCGCTCGGCGGGGCGTCGTGCTCACGTTGACGACGGCGGGGGTCGCGCGATCGACGGCGGCGGCGAAGGCCTCTTCGAGCGCGCGCAGGATCGCGCGCGCCGTGACGGGCGCGGTGGTGGTGTCGGACTGAGCCCATGCGGGCACCGCGACGAGCAGCAGCAACCCCAGCGCCGCAGCGGTTCTCATGAGTGCTCGCCGATTCTACGAGAGGTCGTCGCGCTTCGCTAGCGATTCCAGCGTGAATTCCAGGACAGACCGCGTGCGGCCGCTGACCGGCGCCGCGGCGCCCCGGCGCACCCCACCGAGCCAGAGGATGACGCCACCCGCCTCGACGATGGGCAGGCACTCCCGGTGCCAGCGCGGGATCTTCGCGTCGATCAGGAAGGATTTCAGTCGCCGCTCACCCGGTCCGCCGAAGGGAACGAAGCGGTCGCCGCGCCGACGGCCGCGCACGACGAGCGGGCCCGTGACGGCGTCGGCATCGAACGCCGCGCGCCAGGGTTCGCGCGGCACGGCATAGCCGGCCGCGTCCACGACTCGCGCCGTCAATACGTGTCCGGACTCCGGGAGCGCGACGACGCCCGGCACGGACACGGAGCGCGGCGGCAGGGCCGGGCCGGCGGGCGCGCCGAGACGCACGAGCCCGACGCTGACCTCGACCGTCACGCCGCCGAGCCGCCACCCGCGCCGCGGTGGCGGCTCGGCCAGCACTCGACGCAGACCGCGGTGCGCCCAGGCGCGAAGCGGCGCCCGCGCCCCGAGCCGCGCCGCCGCGAGGCCCAGCACTTCGGCGCCGACGGGCAGCGGCAGCGCGCGCAGCGCGCCGATCGGCAAGACGATGGCCAGGGGTTCGAGACGCGCGAGCCGCTCCAGCTCGGTGGCGGCCACGCGATCCAGTGCGTCCACCGCCTCGCGCGCGACGCGGGCCATGCCTGCGAGCCGCTCCACGACGTCCCCGTCGACGGCGGCGGCGAGCAGCGGCATGACCTCATGGCGAACCCGGTTGCGGAAGAACTTCGGATCGAGATTCGTGGGATCGTCCACCCAGGGCAGACCGGCGCGGATCAGCTCGGCCCGCAGCGCGCTCCGGCGCAGGCCGAGCAGCGGGCGGATGATCCGTCCGCGCACGGCCGGGATGCCGGCAAGCCCGCGCACACCCGTGCCGTCAAGCACGCGCATGAGCACCGTCTCCGCCTGGTCATCCGCGGTGTGGCCAAGCGCGATCCGCGTCGCGCCGAGCCGGCGGGCGGCCGCTTCCAGCGCCGCGTACCGAACGTCGCGCGCGCGCGCTTCGAGCGAGTCGCCGGCCGGGACGGTCACCGTCGCCACCTCCACCGGCACGCCAAGACGCGCCGCCAGCGCGCACACGAACTCCGCGTCGTGGGCGGAGTCGGGGCGCAGGCGATGATCGACGTGCAGCGCCTGGAGGCCAACCCCGTACTCGGGCGCGAGCGTGTGCAGGAGGTGGAGGAGCGCGACGGAGTCGGAGCCGCCGGAAACGGCCACCAGGACGACGTCGCCGCCCGCGAGCATCGCGTGGCGGCGAATGGACGCGCGGACGGCGTCGAGAACGGTTATCCGCCCTGCAGCCCGACCCACACCTCGCCGTCCTCGAAGTGCTCCTTCTTCCACACGGGCACCGTGCGCTTGAGCGTATCGATCGCGTACTGGCAGGCGGCGAACGCCTCGCCGCGGTGCGCGGCCGACACCGCGATGAGCACACTCGACTCGCCGATCTCCAACCGGCCGACCCGGTGCAGCATCGCGACACGGCGGATGCCGGGCCACCGCCCGCGCACCGTCTCGCCGATCTCGCGGAGCTTCGCCTCGGCCATCGGCGCGTGGGCCTCGTACTCGAGGAACTTCACCGGGCGGCCGCCGGTCTCGTTCCGGACAACGCCGGAGAAGATGACGATCCCACCGGCGCCGGGGTCGTCGACCTCGGCCGCGATGGCGTCGGGCGAGAGCGGCGTGTCCACGACCCGGAAGACGTCGGACGGGCGGTCGTGGGAGCCGCTCACCGCGTCATCAGCCCCGCCGCTCACAGGCGGAAACAGGCAGACTTCGTCGTCGGCGCGCAGGCGATGGTCGGCCGAGACGTAGTCGTGGCCGACGGCAAAGAGCGTGTGGGGACGGTAAGGCTGAAGGACCGGATGACGATCGACGACGGCCGACCACGCCTGCTCGACCGTGCCTCCTTCGGGCAGGTCGAGCTCGAGCCACTCTCGCCCGGTGGCTTCTCGATACCGGGCGAAGAGACGGACCCGGACGCGCACGGCGGATGAAGCGCTAGAAGCGGTGGGACTGACCGCAGCCGCAGCTGGACTTGACGTTCGGGTTCTTGATCGCGAAGCCGGCGCCCATCATGTTGTTGTCGACGAAGTCGATCTCGCTGCCGGCCAGGTACTGGGCGCTCATCTTGTCGATGTAGACCCTGATGCCCTTGTCCTCGATGACGTCGTCCTGCGCCTCCGGCTGGTCCTCCCAGCCGAGCTCGTAGGACATGCCGGAGCAGCCACCGCCCACGACCTTGATGCGAAGACCCCACTCGGGCTTCCCTTCCTCGAGGCGCAACTCCGACACTTTCTTCGCGGCCGTGTCCGTCAACGTCACCATGGATGGCGCTCCCCTTCAGACTCTGATTTGATCAAATGGTATCACAGGATTCCGCCCGCGGGCAGGAGGGTCAGCTCCTCCAGCGCCGCCCGTGGCGGCAGCGTCAACATGAGGATGGCGGCGCGGGCAACGTCCTCTGGACGCAGCATTTTGGCGCGGTCGGGGCCGCCACCGACGGCGTCCCAGAGCGGGGTGTCCACCGCCCCCGGCGACAGCACGCCGACCCGCACGCCCTCCCCGCGCACCTCCTCGGCCAGCACCCGGCTGAAGCCGAGCACGCCCGCCTTGGTGGCCGTGTAGGCCGCGCCGCCGGGGATGGTTCGGGTGGCGGCCACCGAGCCGATGTTGATGATCGTGCCCCGCCGCTGGCGCAGCATCGGCCCCAGGGCGGTGCGGCAGCACACCATCACCGCGCGCAGGTTGACGGCCAGCATGGCGTCCCAGTCCCCGGGCTTGGTGTTGGCGACCGGGCCGAAGCTCGCGACGCCGGCGGCCGTGATCAGGATGTCCAGCGTGCCGAGCTCGGCGACGGTCTGGTCGACCAGCGCCTCGACCGCGGCGTCCTGCGTGACGTCGGTGGGGATGGCGAGAGCCCGGCTCCCCACACCGCGGATCTCCCCGGCCACCTCGCCGAGTTCCGAGCGCGTACGGGCCGCGAGGGCAACGGCGGCGCCCTCCCCCGCCAGCGCGAGCGCGATGGCGCGACCGATGCCACGCCCGGCGCCGGTGACGAGCGCGACCTGTCCGGCGAGCGCGGGCCCAACCGGCGTCATCGCCGTGATCCCCAGCGTGCCGGCGTCATAGCTGCAACCCCCGCCCGGACGACTTGATCAGTTCCATGAACTCCGCGCGCGTCTCCGGCCGATCCCGGAACCCGCCGAGCATCGCCGACGTCACCGCCTTGCAGTTCTGCTTCTCGACGCCGCGCATGAGCATGCAGAGATGGATGCCTTCCAACACGACCGCCACCCCCCGTGGCTGCAGCACCTCGTCGAGCGTGTTCGCGATCTGCTTCGTCAGCCGCTCCTGCACCTGCAGCCGCCGACTGTACATTTCCACCACCCGAGGAATCTTGGAGAGCCCGATGATCCTCTTGCGCGGCATGTAGGCCACGTGCGCTTTGCCAAAGAAGGGGATGAGGTGGTGCTCACACAATGAAAAGAAGTCGATGTCCTTCACGACGACCATCTCGTCGTATTCCTCGACGAAGAGCGCGCCGTTCAGAAGCTCGTGCACATCGACGTTGTAGCCCGACGTGAGATAGCGCAGCGCCTTCTCGACGCGCTCGGGCGTGCGCCCCAGGCCTTCCCGCTGCGCGTCTTCCCCGAGCTCCTTGAGCAATTGCTTGATGAGATCTGCGATCACGCCGATTCTCCCCAGTACTCGAATCGATTCTTGGCGGTTTCGACCACGGTGACGCGCGCCAGGAGGCGCGGCGGCAGGGCGGCGGTGAGGAGCGGCCAGAACGCGTGGGCGAGTCCCTCGCCGGTGCTGATGACGCCGGCCAGCCGCGGCACCGTCTCCAGCGTGTGATGGTCCACGTGGTCGAGGATCTCGCGCTGCACGATCCGATCGAGCTCGCCGAGATCGAACAGCATCCCCGTGATCGGGTCCGGCGCGCCGCGCAGCGTGACCTCGAGATAGTAGTTGTGGCCGTGCGCGCGATGACACTGCCCGTACAGTAGCGCGTTCGCGTCCGGCGACAACGACGGGTTCTCCAGCCGGTGGCCCGCGCTGAAGTGGTAGACGCGCGTCATGTCCATCACGGGGCGGGGCTCGGCCGTCACCCCACCGATGCCGCGCAGCAACGGCGCCGTGGTGCTCACGCGCCCCCCTCGCCGGTGTAGTCGACGTACAGGGTCGGATCCTCCCACACCCGGACCCGGGCCAGTCGCTCGGCGCCCAGCTTCGGGGCGAGGATTTCCCAGATCACGAGCGCGATGTGTTCCGTGGTCGGCACGCGCCCGCGGAACGCCACATCGGCGTTCAGATCGGCGTGATCGAAGCGATCCACCACGACCTCGGTGACGATGCGCTTGAGCTCCGCGAGGTCGATCACCATGCCGGTGCGCGGATCGATCGGTCCTCGCACGCTCACGTCCACCGTGTAGTTGTGCCCGTGCGGAACGGTGAGCCGGCCGAACACGCGCTCGTTCTCGTCCGCCGGCCAGGCGTCCACCCAGTAGCGATGGCCGGCCGAAAACGCGAACCGCCGGGTGCTGAGGGCGACGGCCGTCACGCCGGTAGGGCCTCCACGAACCGCTGCGCGACGCGGACGGCGTCGAAGGCCTCCACCCGGCGACGTCCCTCGTCGCCGAAGTCCTTGCGCAGGCCTTCGTTGACCAGCAGCGTCTCCAGGGCCATGGCGAGCTCATCGGGGCTGCGCGGGTTCACGAGAAACCCCGTCCGCCGGTCCTCGACGATCTCCGGCACCGCCGCCACCCGGCACGAAACGACCGGCAGTCCCGCGGCCATGGCCTCGGCGAACGCGAGACCGAAACCTTCCTGGACGGTGGGCAGACAAAAGCAGTCGGCACTGACGTATTCTACCGCCAGCGTCTCCATCGATACCTCGCCGAGAAACGTCACGGTGCCGCCCAGGCCGAGCTCGGTGTGCCGCGCCCGCAGCCGCCCCGACTCCGGGCCGTCGCCTACGATGCGGACGTCGACGTCGGGGATTCGCACGCGCAGCAGCGCGGCCGCCTCCAGGAGGTCTTCGAGGCGCTTGCGCGCGTACATCCGCGCCACGGCCAGCACGCGGGGACGCGTCGACGACGGGCGGCGAGCGGTGCTAAAGCGATGGCGCCACTGGTCGAGGTCGATCGGCTCCGGCACGACCACGATCCGCTCACGCGGAAGATCGTACGCCGCCGCCGCCACCGAGGCCGAGTATCGGCTGGGAACGATGACGCGGTCGGCCCGGTGCACGTTCGCGCGCTCCCATCGCGCCTGCACGGACAGCAGCGCACGCACCATGCCGCGCTCGTTGGTGAGCTCGTCGGCGATCACGCCCTTGAGGCAGACGACGAAGGGCCGGCGCCGCCGGCGCGCCCACAGAAAACCGTCCAGGTCGATCCCGGCGATCACGTCCGCCCGCGGGGGCGCGAGCGCGACCCCGGCGTTGTACAGCCAGCGATCGAGCGTGTGGAAGCCGGTCCGGAAGCCGAGCGGTTGGAGCCAGGGCTCGTGGCCGAGTCGACGCAGCCCCCCGAGCAACCCATCGATGGCGGTGAAGGTGCCGCTGCCTTCGAGCGGATTGGCCGGGGTCGAGGAAAGGAAGGCGATCCGCACGGCGGCGGCCGGGCGCGGCGCGCCGGATGCCGGTCAGCGCCCCAGGAACTTGGGCGGCCGCTTTTCCATGAAGGCGCGCGTGCCTTCCCGATAGTCGTCGCTCTCGAAGGCCTCCTGCGAAAGCTGCTTCAGCTCCTGGCGCCGCTCGGCGGGCAGCCCCTCGCGCCGGGCCTGCACGGTGAGCTTCGAGCCCCGGACCGACAGCGGCGCGTTATCGGCGACCTTGCGGAGATAGTCGTAGGTATAGGTCTCCAGCTCGCTGGCCGGCAGCAAGCGCTGGATGAACCCCATGTCGAGGGCCTCCCGGTCGCTCACCGTGCGCGCGGAGAACAGAATGTCCTTGGCGTAGGCGGGTCCCACCAGATCCACGAGCTGCCCGACGGCGTCGGCGCCGTAGATGATGCTCAGGCGTGCCGCCGGAATGCCGAACTTCGAGCCTTCGGCGGCGAAGCGCAGATCGCACGCCATCGCGACGGCCATCGCGCCGCCCATGCAGAAGCCGTAGATCATCGCCACCGTCGGCTTCGGCAAATCGTGGATGGCGGCGCGCGCGGCCTCGGTCTGGGCCCCGTATCGCCGGGAACTCTCCCGATCCTTGCGCTGCTCTTCGAACTCGGAAATGTCCGCGCCGGAGGCGAACGCCTGCTCTCCCGCCCCGCGATACACGACGGCCCGCACGGAGTCGTCCTTGGCGAGGCCCTCGGTCACGCGCGCGATCTCCGCCCACATGGCGAAGCTGATCGCGTTGCGCATCTTGGGCCGGTTGAAGACGACGGTCGCGATCGGACCGTCCTGCTGGACGAGGATGTCGCTCATTTCGTCACCTCGAAGAGTCCGCGCATCGGATGGTGGCAGTGGGAGGAATTGAACCTGACCCCGGCACCGACGATGCGGAGCTTACCACGCTGCCGCTGCCGGCTTCACGGCGGAAGACCCCCGGCACCGACGGGGCCGCGCGATGATCGCCTCCAGCGCCGCGGCTCGAGTTCGATCGGCCTCCGTTCCCGGCCAGAACCACGGTGGCGGGCACGCGTCGGATTCCCCGCCTCCGGCTCACGAGCGGCCCCCAGAGTCCGACCGCCGGCCGCGACGGCGCGTGGTGGCGCTTGAGCAGCGCGTCGGCCCGGTCGTGGCGCAGGAGCTCGCGGTCGTGCTGCGGCGGGGCGGACTGTGTGACGACGTCGAGCCGCCGAGGTTCCACGTCGTGATGCCGCGTCTCGGGGAGGACGACTGAGGCCCGAACCCGCTTGACCTGCCTCCGGCCCCGGCCTACGGTGACGAAGGAAAGACCGACCGCTATCCCGCGTTGGCGGCGGCGCTGGTGGCGCTCAAGGTCGACGTGATCGTAGCGGCGAGCACACCGGGGGCTGTGGCAGTCAGGCAGGCGACGAATACCATCCCCGTCGTCATGCTCGCGGTCAGTGATCCGGTAGGGTCCGGCCTCGTCGGGAGCCTCGCGCGTCCAAGCGGGAACATGACTGGATTATCGCTCCTCGCTCCGGCGTTGAGCGCGAAACGCCTCGACCTCTTCAAGCAGGCCATGCCGAAGCTCGCGCGCGCGGCCGTACTCTGGAACACGGCGAACGCAGGCATGAGGCTCAGACCGCGAAG
>JBGPXN010000103.1:0-15241 GCA_041492755.1 Methylomirabilia bacterium
AGGCGCTAGTCGTCAACGGCGCTTACCTTCGTGAACACCCCGACGTGGTCGAGAAGGTCGTGGCCGGGCTGGTGGAAGGCATCGCCTTCAGCCTTTCGCCCGCGAATAAGGATACCGTTTTGAAGACGCTCAGGGCCCACCTGAACATCTCGGTCCCCGCGGCGGTCGAGAGTGGGTATCGGGCCTTCCTTGCGAGCGTGAACCGCAAGCCTTACGGTTCGGTCGCAGCGATGCAAAACGTGCAGCGAGTGATGGCGCTTAACGATCCTAAGGTGCTCAACGTGAAAGTCGAGGATCTCGTCGAGGATCGCTTTGTCCGCAAGCTCGACCAGAGCGGTGTGATTGATCGGCTCTACAGCACTTACGGAGTAAAGTAATCTGGTCTGTGGCAAGAGCGATGTTTTGGAGCTGGCCGAACAAGGGTTTGCAGTCGACGCCCTACCGCCTACGCTCCTCTGTCGCTTCGGCTTCCAGGCGCGGCTGAAACCTAGCGCCAGACGGACATGAGGCCCATGCTCACCGTATGAAGGTCCGATTGCTTCGCCTCATCGCGGCACTCACCGTCGGCCTCCTGATCGTTCCGCCCGCGGGTGGGGCGCAGCAGTCAGGAAAGATCCCGCAGATCGCACTCCTGGTCAACTCGCCTGAGGCCGACCTAACGGGGACGACCCCGAAAGGCCGGAACGCGAGGGCATTCCTGGAGGCAATGCGGGAGCTCGGCTGGGTCGATGGGCAGACCGTCACGATCGAGCGCAGATCGACGGATGGCCGACCCGATCGTGGCCAACGTCTCATCCAGGAACTGGTGCGGCTCCGGGTGGACGTGATCGTGACTGTGGGCGGCTTCAATGTTCGGGCCGCGAAGCAGCTGACGACGACCATTCCCATCGTGGCAGCCGGAGTCTCATTCCCGGTTGAGTCCGGATTCATCGCCAGCCTCGCTCGCCCAGGTGGCAACATCACCGGGTTGAGCTTCGAGGCCAGCGGAGATCTCACTGGCAAACGGCTCGAGCTGCTCAAGGAAGTCTCACCGAAGACCTCGCGCGTTGCCGTCATCGCCGCGACCCGCGGTCGAGGGCGCCCCTTCTTCACACCCGAAGCCGAGGCAGCGGCACGTACGCTCGGGATGATCCTGGTCGCGGCGCCCGTCGACGCCCCCGAAGAGTACGAGAAGGCATTCGCCATCATCGGGCGTGAGCGCGTCCATGCACTCTTCATCGGGCTCAGTCCCGTCGGTGCGACTCACCGACAGCCGATCCTCGACTTCGCAGCGCGAAAGAAACTACCCACCATGGGCGCGGGACGCGAGTTTGCCGCGAGCGGGGGCCTGATGGCTTACGGTCCGGACAATGCCGACCTGTTCCGGCGGGCCGCCAGCTACGTCGACAAGATCCTCAAGGGTGCCCGGCCCGCCGACCTCCCGGTCGAGCAGCCCACGAAGTTCGAGCTAGCGATTAACCTCAAAGCCGCGAGAGCGCTAAACCTGAAAATACCGAACTCGCTCCTCCTCCGGGCAGATCACGTTATCGACTGAAGGCATCGGAATAACCCCATATGTCCAAGTCCTGAACCGACCAGCATGAAGGGCCTTCTAACTTCAGCATGCACCCGCCGGTCGGCTACGCCGCCCGCAGGTGATGCTGAGCGTTCGGCGCACATGCGTAGCGATAAGCAGTGGGTTTCGAGGTCGGCGATGCGAGTGTCGCGCCCCGTAGTCATCCCCCTTCTGTTCGCCATCGCAATCGTGTTTGCGCCACGCGCCGCCGAGTCGCAGAGCCCAGCGGCACGCATCGGGCTCTTGGGGCCTGGCGATGGGACGAGGTTCTCGGAGATTGCCTCGGGGCTCAAAAAGGGACTCCAGGAGCAGGGGTACCGGGAAGACACGATCCAGGTCGTCGAGGGTCGCACGCGGCGCGGGGATGAGGCGAGCGCAGGGGCAACCGTGCGAGCGCTCGTCGGGCAACGTGTCACGGTGCTCTTCGTGATCGGCTCTGCTCTGGCGCGGCTCGCGCATGAGACTGCTCCGCAGCTCCCCATCGTCTTCATCACGCCTGGTGATCCCGTGGCGGCGGGGCTGGTGGCGAGTTTCGCCCATCCCGGACGGAACATGACCGCCATGATGTTCGAGTATCCCGAACTGTCCGGAAAGCGCTTGGAGTTGCTCCGTGAACTGGCGCCGCGGGTCCGGCGAGTCCTCGTCCTGTATGACTCGCGCGACGCCTCACCCCGGCAGGGGGTCGCTGCTGCCCGCGCGGCGGCCACCGCGCTGGGAATCACGCTGGTGGAGCGTGAGGTCCACAACGCAGAGGAGATCACCCGCGGCTTGAAGGGCCTGGACGAGGCCGATGCGTTGCTCGGCATCCCCGGCGGGGTCACCTCCGGCCACTACGAGAGGATGATTGGGGCGGCGAACTCGAAGCAGCTTCCCAGTATCTTCCACTCGCAGACGCAGAGTACCCGCGACGCCTTGCTGACCTATGGGGCAAGCGATGTTGACGTCGCGCGGCAGGCAGCACGCATGTTGGACAAGATCCTCAAGGGTACAAATGCCGGCGACCTGCCGGTGGAACGTCCGACAAAGTTGACGCTTGGCATCAACGTCAAGACCGCCAAGGCTCTCGGGCTCACCGTCCCTCTGACGCTGCTGCTGCGGGCGGATCAGATCCTCGAGTGAGCGCCTGGCAAAACCCCGCGAGGGACGCCGAACTCCACGCTGCTACGGACCGGCTGCTCGCGATCCTCACAGCCGGCCGCTGAGCGCTACGTCCGGCGACACGGACCGACGAGCGACGACCTCGTCGTCCATGATCAGGAGGTGCTTCGGCAGTCTGCGCGACGGCAGAGCCGGGGCGCTCCTCCACATCCTCACAACCTCGGCGCCGGAGCGCGCTCCTCGTTCTCGGTTGTTCCGGCGGCGCCAGGTGGCCGTCAGCGATGAGCGCGCAGGAACCCGCCGACCGCCGCGTTGTACGGGGCGGGCGTGACGGTGGGGACGAAGTGGCCGCCGCCCTCCAGGACGACGAACTTGGCGCCCGGAATGTGGTGGGCGAGCTCGTCGGAGTAGAACTGCGGCGTCACCATGTCGTCGACCGCCACGATGATCAGGGTCGGCACGCGGATCTGGGCGAGCTGCGCGCGCCGATCATGGCGGACGATCGCGTCGATACGGCTGGCGACCACCTCGACGGGGGCCGACGCCTCCGCCGCGACCTTGTGCTGCTGCGCGAGCAGCGCATCGTTGGCGCTCACCCACGCCGGCGGCGCCAGCATGAGGATGGAGGCGCGCAGGTAGGCCTCGACACCGGAGGTGATCAGCGTCTCGCGACGCGCCTCGAACAGGCGGCGGAAGAACGGATCCGGCCCCGCCCACGTCGCACTCAGCACCAGGCTGCGCAGTCGGGCAGGATGCTCGATGGCGAGGACCTGACCGATGGCGCCGCCCGTCGAATGGCCGACGTAGTGCGCGGACTCGAGGCCGAGCTTGTCCATCAAGCGGATCACGTCCTCGGCCATTTGCTCGACGGAGTACCGGATCTTGGAGTGGGTGCTCTGGCCGCAGCCGCGATGGTCGTGGGTGATGACACGGAAATAGCGCGAGAAGTCCGCGACCTGAGGCGCCCAGAACGCTCCGACCCCGCCCAGGCCCGGGACGAGCAGTAGCGGATCGCCCTTGCCCGTTTCCTCGTAGTAGAGCTCGGCGTCTCCGATGGAGATCTTCGGCACGGTTTGCCCCTCCTTGCGTTCGTAGGGCCGTCAGGCCCGGGTGTCGTTCATGCCCATGGCGCGCTCGATGGCCACGACGTCCGTGGGCCGGGCGAAGGCCGCCGGTGCCGGCTCACCAGGCTGCCGCGGCCGCCCGATCGAGGCGAAGAAGTGCTCGAGGCCCGGGGGCGTGATGACCCACAGCATCACGAGATCGTCGGGTCCCTCGTTGACGATCTCGTGCTTGACGTCGCCGCCGAGGAAGCACGCCGTCCCCGGCACCAGCGGATGACTCGCGCCATCCACCATCACGCGCCCCCGGCCGCGGAAGCAGATCTGCAGCTCGATCTGTTCGCCATGCGAGTGCTCGCGCACGTGGCTGCCGGGCGCGATCGTCTGGTAGCCCATCGACAGCGTCTCCAAGCCCGTGTTGGCCGGCACGAGCTTGGGATCGGCGTGACCGTTCGCGGGCACCGGCTGCCAGAACGAGGGACCTTCATCGGGCTGCATGACGACGGCGTGACCGCGGGCGCTATCGTTGGGGCTCATGAGCTCCTCCCTCTCGGCGCCGCCAGTGTACCGCGGGTCTCGGTCGGCACGCACGGGCCGGCGCCACGCCTCGTCGTCGCGATGGCGTTGCCAGGATCACGCACCTGGACTAACGTTCCCTCTCGAGATCATGATCGCGCCTGGTGACGGCCTCGCCCGCTTTCTTCTTGACGCCAAGCGCCGGACCTACGCCCCCCTGGGCGACGACGCTTCGGTCGCGCCCGTGCTCACGGGAACGAAGCAGCTCGAGTACCGGGACGGCGCGCTACTCTACCGCGACGTCTACGCCGGCATGGCGTACTTCGCCGGCCAGGAGATCGTGTACGACGGCGACCGGCCCATCTGGTCGATGGCATATGCCGGCGGCGTGGTCCCGCGTGACCGGCCCGCGCCGGGCGCAATCTACCTGTTCCTCAGGAAGGCGCTCCAGCACGGGACGGTCGCGCAGCCGTATCGTGGTCCGGACGTGCTGCGTGACGGCCCGTACATCTATACGAACGCCAGCGAGGGATCGCTGGAGGGGTTCTGGGGCCACGAGCTGATCAGGGCCGACCGCGAGCTCGTGTACGAGCTGCGCTACAGCGGCGGGTTGCTGCGCTAGGAACACCTAGCCAGAGGCTGACTTTTCGATCTTGGCCCAGGTGTCGCGCAACCCGACCGTGCGGTTGAACACCAGACGGCCGCGCGCGCTGTCCCGCGTGTCGACGCAGAAATAGCCCTGGCGCTCGAACTGGAACCGGGTGCCGGCGGGGGCGGATGCGAGCGCCGGCTCCACCTTCGCGTCCGCCCGCACCTCGAGCGACTCCGGGTTGAGCACGGTCGTCCAGTCTTCGGCGTCGTCCGGCTTGGGAACGGCGAACAGGTGCTCGTAGAGCCGCACCTCGGCGTCGACCGCGTGCGCCGCCGACACCCAGTGGATCGTGCCCTTCACCCGCCGGCCCTTGGCGTCCCCGCCGCGGCTCGCGGGATCGTACGTGCACCGCACCGTCGTGACCTGCCCGGCGGCGTCGCGCTCCACGCCGGTGCACTTGACGATGTAGGCGTAACGCAGCCGCACCTCGGCACCGGGTGACAGGCGAAAGTACTTCGGCGGCGCCGGATCGCGAAAGTCATCCTGGTCGATGTAGAGCTCGCGTGAGAACGGCACCTTGCGGGTGCCCGCGCCGGGGTCCTCGGGATTGTTCAGCGCGTCGAACTCCTCGACCTGGCCGTCCGGATAGTTGTCGATGACCAGGCGGAGTGGCCGCAACACGGCCATCCGGCGCTCGGCGCGGCGGTTGAGGTCCTCGCGGACGCAGTGCTCGAGCAGCGCGATGTCCACCAGGTTGTCGGCCTTCGCCATGCCGATGCGCTCGCAGAAGTCGCGGACCGATTCCGGCGTGTAGCCGCGCCGGCGCAGGCCCGCGATGGTGGGCATACGCGGGTCGTCCCAGCCCGAGACGTGGCCGGCTTCCACGAGCTGCCGCAGCTTGCGCTTGGACGTCAGGGTGTGGCTCACGTTCAACCGCGCAAACTCGATCTGCTGCGGGTGATAGACGCCGAGCGCGTCCAGGTACCAGTCGTACAGCGGGCGGTGGTCCTCGTACTCCAGCGTGCAGATCGAGTGCGTGACGCCTTCGATGGAGTCGGACTGGCCGTGGGCCCAGTCGTACATGGGATAGATGCACCAGGTGTCGCCGGTGCGATGGTGCGGGGTCTTGCGGATCCGGTACATCACGGGGTCGCGCAGGTTCAGGTTCGGCGCGCCCATGTCGATCTTCGCGCGCAGCGTCCTCGATCCGTCCTCGAACTCGCCCGCCCGCATGCGCGCGAAGAGGTCGAGGTTCTCCTCGACGGAGCGGTGGCGATAGGGGCTCTCGCGGCCCGCCTCGGTCAGGGTGCCGCGGTACTCGCGCATCTGCTCGGGAGTCAGGTCATCGACGTACGCCTGGCCCGCGCGGATGAGCTGCACGGCCCACGCGTAGAGCTGCTCGAAGTAGTCGGAGGCATAGTAGACGTGCTCGCCCCAGTCGAAGCCGAGCCAGTGGACGTCGGCCATGATCGACTCGACGTACTCGACGCTCTCCTTGCTGGGGTTGGTGTCGTCGAAGCGGAGGTTGCAGTGGCCCCCGAACTCGGCCGCGATGCCGAAGTCGATGCAGATCGCCTTGGCGTGGCCGATGTGCAGGTAGCCGTTCGGCTCGGGCGGAAAGCGCGTGATCACCTGGCCGCCGAACCGGCCGGTGCGGTTGTGCTCGAGCACGATCTCGCGAATGAAGTTGGAGGGCTTCGAAGTATCGGTCATCCGTTCAATCGTAACATCGGAGTGGCGGGCGCCGTCTCCGGAAGGGGACATTGCGTCTGTCCGGGCCGCCGGCTACTGTGATGATCGTCGCCATGCTGCCACCGCTCAAAACCAGAGACTGGACACGCGTCGAGTACGAGCGGCTCGCCGAGACCGGGGTTCTCGACGAGGACGCCAGGGTCGAGCTTCTCGACGGGCGACTCATCGTCAGCGAGCCCCAAGGCACCCGGCACGCCACGGCGGTTGTCATGGCCCACAAGGCACTGGAGCGTGCGTTTGGCCGAGGCTTCCACGTCCGTGACCAGCTCCCGGTGGCGCTGGACGATCGGTCGGAGCCGGAGCCCGACCTCTGCGTCGTCCGCGGTCGAGCGAAGGACTATCGCGACGCCCATCCGACCTCGCCGGTCCTCGTCCTCGAGGTCGCGGACGATTCGCTCGCCCGGGATCGGCTGCGGAAAGGGCCAGCCTACGCCCGGGCCGGCATTCGCGACTACTGGATCGTCAACCTCGTGCGCGGCGTCGTCGAGGTCCGTCGCGAGCCCGTACGGGCGCCGTTGAGTGGGGGGCGCTACCGGCAGGTCCGCCTACTGAAGCGCAACGCGAGCATCAGGCCGCTCGCCGCCCCACGGCGCGTCCGCGTCGCTGACCTGCTCCCGTAACTTCGGGGTCACGGCAGCCGCCAGCCGGCGGGATCGGGGCGCCGTCGGTGCCAGTCGGTGGCGCGCTCGTAGGCGCGCGCGATGCGGAGCACGGTCGCCTCGTCGAACGGCCGGCCGACGATCTGGATCGACAGCGGTAGCCCGTCGCGATTGAACCCGCACGGGACGACGACGGCGGGCAGGCCCAGCAGGTTCCACGGACTGGTGTAGCGGCTTCCCGGCCGCACCAGCGACGCGGTCGGGAAGTCTTCGAAGCGGAGCGCGGGCGTGGCCTGGCCCGGAAACACGAGCGCGTCGACCCGCTCGAGCAGTGCGGCCACCTCGCGGCCGAGCCGGGCGCGCAGCCGCTGAGCGCGTACGAGCTCCGACGCGGTGAAGAGCGCGCCCATGTGCAGCCGCGGCTTGAGCAGCTCATGGTAGTTCTTCGGGTGATCACGCAGCCCTTCGGCGTGGACGTCATACATCTCGGCGGCGAAGGCCCCCCAGATCGCGCCCGCGAGGTCGAAGGTGGGCGCGTCCACATCCTCGCCGTTGGCGCCCTGGCGCTCGAGCTCCGCGAACGCCACCAGCGCAGCCCGGCGAACGTCGTCGTGCAGTCCCGGCCAGTCCACGTAGAACCGCCGCGGCAGACCCAGACGCAGACCGCGCACGCCATTCTCCAGCGCAGCCATGTAGTCGGTCGTCCTCGCATGACGCGTGGTGGGATCGCCGGCATCCGGGCCGGCGATCGCCTGCAGCACGATGGCGGTGTCGGTGACCGTGCGGGTCATCGGCCCCACGTGGTCGAGGGACCAGGACAACGGCACCACGCCGCGCCGGCTCACGAGGCCGTACGTCGGCTTGAGGCCGACGATTCCGCACATCGCGGCCGGTCCGCGGATGGAGCCGCCCGTGTCCGAGCCGAGCGCGGCCGCGCACAGGCCGGCCGCGACGGCCACACCGGATCCCGAGCTCGAGCCGTTCGGCGCGCGCCGCACGTCCCAGGGGTTGCGGCCGGTCGGGAAGGGACCATCCAGGGTGGGCTGGCCGAAGGCCAGCTCGTGCATGGACAGCTTGCCGAGGATGACGGCGCCGGCCCGGACGAGCCGCTCGGTGACCGTGGCGTCGCAGGCCGGGACGCAATCCGCCATCGACTGCGAGCCAGCCGTCATGCGGACGTTGGCGACCGCGATGAGGTCCTTGAGCGCGAGCGGCACGCCGTGCAGCGGTCCGACGCGCTCGCCGCGGCGGCGCTCCGCATCGGCGGCCCGCGCGCGGGCGATGGCGTGATCGGCCATCACGGTGATGTACGACTGGAGCACGCCGTCGTAGCGCTCGATGCGTCGCAGGTAGGCCTCGGTGGCTTCGACCGAGGACACCTTGCCGGTCACGATGGCTTCGCTGAGGGCGTGGAGATCGAGCTCGCAGATGCGATCGCTCACGCCCAGGGCTCCTCGTCCATGGCGGGCACCGCGTTGCGAAGCGCGTCGCGAAGCGGCAGGTGCTCGACCCACATCGCGTAGAGCAGCTCGTCGTCCCGTCCCGACAGGGCGAGGCCGGCGCGGCGCAGCTCCTCGTCGAACCGGGCGCGCAGATCGTCCGTCATTGCTACCTCCTGGAGGCGGTCACCGCCGAGCCACCGCGCTTCGCATCCTAGCCGAGTTTCACATGGGGGACCCCGACATGGCCCCAACGCTCCTCGATTCCGCCCGGTGTAGACTCGGGCCCATGTCTGCACTCGATGGCATTCGCGTCCTGGATCAAACGCAGATCATGGCGGGTCCGTTCTGCAGCATGCTGCTCGGCGACATGGGCGCCGACGTCATCAAGATCGAGCCGCCCGACGGGGAGACGACGCGGCGGCAAGGGCTGCAGCTCGCACCCGGCGTGTCGGCGGCGTTCGTCGCCGTCAACCGCAACAAGCGCAGTCTCACGCTCGACCTTAAACGTCCGGAGAGCCTAGCCATCCACCACGAGCTCGTCGCCACCGCCGACGTGCTGATCGAGAACTATCGTCCCGGCGTCACCGCTCGCCTCGGCGTCGACTACGAGACGCTGCGCCAGATCAACCCGCGCCTGATTTACTGCTCCGTCTCCGGCTTCGGCCAGACCGGGCCGTACGCGCCGCGCGGCGGCTACGACCTCATCGCCCAGGGTATGAGCGGGATCATGAGCGTCACCGGCACCGAGCAAGGGCCGCCGGTGAAGGTCGGCATTCCCATCACGGATCTCGGCGCCGGCCTTTTCGCGGTGTTCGGCATCCTGTGCGCGCTACGCGCCCGGCGGGTGACGGGTCGCGGCCAGCACGTCGACACCTCGCTCTTCGAAGCCGGTCTCGCGCTGTCGGTGTGGGAATCGACCGAGTACTGGCTGACGGGCCGGACGCCGCAGCCCCTCGGCACCGCCCATCGGATGAATGCGCCGTACCAGGCGTTGGCCGCGAGCGACGGGCACTTCACCGTCGGGGCCGCCAACGAGAAGCTCTGGCCGCTCTTCGTGGGGGTGCTCGGGCTCGACGAGCTCGTGCACGATCCGCGCTTTCGGACCACGCCGGATCGTGTCCGCAATCGCGCAGCACTGCAAGAGGAGCTCGAGCGCGTGACGATCACGCGGCCACGCGCCTGGTGGCTCGGGCGCTGTGAGGAGGCCGGGATTCCGGCAGGACCGATCTACAGCGTCCCGGAGGCGCTCGCCGATGCCCACGTGCAAGCGCGCGGGATGGTGCAGGAGATGGACCATCCGGTCGCGGGCCGCATCAACGTGCTCGGCAATCCCGTGAAGATGTCGGCCTCGCCGCCGACGTACCGGCGCGCGGCCCCGCAGCTGGGCGAGGACGCCGACGCAATTCTGGCCGAGCTGAGCAACCGTCGCGCCGACATCATGGCGCCGTGCGCGCCGCGAGCCGCCGGCGAAGGCGCTCGGGGTCACATGAAGGCGCTCGAAGGTCTTCGCGTCATCGACCTCACGCAGGCGATGGCCGGCCCCTTCTGCACGATGAACCTGGCCGACATGGGCGCGGACGTCATCAAGGTCGAGCCGCCCGGCGAGGGCGAACCCACGCGCGTGCCCGGTCCGGCGCAGAAGAACGGACACGCCGGGACATTCATGGCCGTGAACCGCAACAAGCGCAGCCTCACGGTCGACCTCAAGCGTCCCGGAGGCTTCGAGATCGTGCACCGGCTGGCGAAGACGGCCGACGTGTTCGTTCAGAACTATCGCCCCGGCGTGGCCGAGCGCCTCGGCGTCGGCTGGGACGATCTGCGCGCGGTGAATCCGCGGCTCATCTACTGCTCCGTGTCCGGCTTCGGGCGCACGGGTCCCTACGCCTCACGCGGCGGCTACGATCTCATCGCCCAGGGCATGAGCGGCATCATCAGCGTGACGGGCGAAGAAGACGGCGAGCCGGCGAAGTCGGGTCTGCCCATCAGCGATCTCGCGGCCGGCCTCTTCGGCTGCTACGGCATCCTCTCCGCGCTCGAATATCGCGAGCGCACCGGCCAGGGCCAGCTCGTGGATACCTCGCTGCTCGAGGCCGCGCTCGCGATGACGGTCTGGGAGTCGGGCGAATACTGGGTGACCGGGCAGGCCCCCACGCGTCTCGGCTCCGCCCATCGCCTGGCCGCCCCCTATCAGGCGCTGCGCGCGGCCGATGGGTACTTCACAGTCGGCGCCAACACCGATCGGCTCTGGCAGGCGTTCGCGCGCGTCATCGGTCGCCCCGAGCTCGCGTCCGACACGCGCTTCGCGACGGGGACGGCGCGCCTGGACAACCGCCCGGCGATGATCGCCGAGATCGAAAAGGCGACGGCAACGAAGTCGCGCGTGCACTGGCTGGAGCGGCTCCACGCCGAGGGTGTGCCGTCGGGACCGATCAACACGTATCCCGAGGCGCTGGCCGACCCGCACACCCTCGCGCGCGGGATGGTGGTGGATCTGGTCCATCCGGGCGCGGGCCCGATCAAGGCACTCGGGGTTCCGGTGAAGCTGTCGGAGACGCCGGGTGCCGCGGACCGGCCGGCGCCGCTCGTGGGCCAGCACACCGGGGAGATTCTGACCGAGCTCGGGTACGGCGATGAGGAGCGGCAGAAGCTCCGTAAGGACGGTGTGATCTAGGATCTGCCGCGTGAAGGCCCGCTTCTCTTGAGCTTGGCGTAGAGCTGGATACGGCGATCTCCACAGAGCATGCCTATAATCCCGGCCGCGGGAACGGAGATGGCCGAAACAGTCTTCGATGCGTTCATGGAGACGGCGCAGGCGGCGCCCGCCAACGTCTTCCTGTGCGCCCCGCCCGCGGCCGGGCGCGGGTATCATCCCGATGGCGTCGAGTTCACGTACGGCGCCACGCGCGGCGCCGTGCTCGCGCTGAGGGAGCGGTACGCGATGGCCGGGTACGGGCATGGCCACCGCGTCGCGCTGCTGCTCGAGAACCGTCCGGAGTTCTTCTTCCACTACCTCGCGCTGAACGCGCTCGGCTGCGGCATCGTGCCGATCAATCCCGATTATCGTCACGACGAGCTGCTCTATCAGATGGAGCACTCCGAAGCGGACCTGGCTGTCGTGATCGAGAGCCGCGTCGCTGACCTGGAGGCGGTAGCGCGCGAGCGTGGCGGTAAGCCGTTGCCCGTCGTCGCTGCTGAGCGCTTGCCGTCGCCGCTACCGAAGCCCGCGCCGACGCGGCGAGGCGCGCCGACGGGCGACACCGAGGCCAGCCTCCTCTATACGTCCGGCACCACCGGCCGGCCCAAGGGCTGCATCCTGACGAACTTCTACTATCTGAACGCGGGCGCCTGGTATCGCGACCTCATGCGTCTGCAGCACGGCCGCGAGCGCATCCTCAATCCGCTGCCGCTCTTCCACATGAACGCGCAGGCGGTGACGGCCACCGCCGCCATTCTCACCGCGGGCTGTCTGGCCCAGCCCGAGCGCTTCAGCCCCAGCCGATGGTGGAAGGACGTGGTGAACTCGCGCGCGACGATCATCCACTATCTCGGGGTCATGCCGCCGCTGCTCCTGAATCAGCCGCCGTGTCCGGAAGAGACGCAGCACCGCGTCCGGCAGGGATTCGGCGCCGGCGTCGAGCCGGAGCTGCACCCGTCGTTCGAGCGGCGCTTCGGCTTTCCGCTGATCGAGGTCTGGGGCATGACCGAGACCGGGCGTGTCTACGCCGACCACCAGGCGCCGCGCCAGATCACCACGCGCGCGTTCGGCCGACCGTTCGGCGGGCTGGAGGCGCGAGTCGTCGACGACAAGGACCGCGAGCTTCCGCGCGGAACCGAGGGCGAGCTGCTCGTGCGCTGGGGCGGCGCCCCAGGACCGCGCCACGGTTTCTTTGCCGGCTATCTGAAGAACGCCGACGCGACCGAGCAGGCGTGGGAAGGCGGCTGGTTTCACACCGGCGACGTCGTCCGTCAGGCGCCGGACGGCATGCTGTACTTCGTCGATCGCAAGAAGAACATCATCCGCCGCGCCGGCGAAAACATCGCCGCGGCCGAGATCGAAGCCTGTTTGCAGGCGCACGCGTCGGTCGCCCAGGTCGCGGTCCTCGCGGTCGCGGACGAGGTCCGTGAGGAAGAAGTCATGGCCTGTATCGTGCCGATGGCCGGCGTGACGCCCGACCGCGAGCTCGGCGAGCAACTTCAAGACTGGTGCCTGGGAAAGCTCGCCTACTTCAAGGCGCCCGGCTGGGTGCTGTTCGTGGAGAAGCTGCCAACCACCGGGACGCAGAAGGTGCAGAAGACCCGGATCTTCCCCAAGGACGAAGATCCGCGCCAACGAGGGGACGCGCTGGATCTACGGGACCGAAAGAAGCGGCGCCGTCGGGGACCTACCGGGCGACCGTCCTGAACCCGGCGAAGATGTTCCGCCGGTGGCGCATGTAGAAGTTCCGCCACGTGCTGCGGATCAGCCGCGAGCGTGTCGTCCAGCATCCGCCCCGCAGCACCTTCTTGCGACCGAAGTATGGCTGCGAATACTCCTGGTAGGGATCGCACACGAACCCCGGGTAGGCGTCGAAGGTGTCGTCCACCCATTCCCAGACGTTGCCGATCATCTGGCGGCAGCCGAGCGGGCTGTCGCCGTCGGGCCGCGCCCGCACGTCGATCGTCCCGCCGGCACGGAAATCGAGACTGGCGCGCTCCGGCGTGGGGGCCGCGTCGCCCCACGGAAATCGCCGCTTCCGCCCGGTGGCCGGATCCAGCGTCGCCGCCATCTCCCACTCGGCCTCGGTCGGCAGCCGGCGGCCCGCCCACGCACAGTACGCCTGCGCCTCGAACCAGTTGACGTGCACGACCGGATGCCACGGAGAAAGCGCCCCGACCTGCCCGAACTGGCGCTCGTACCAGCGGCCGTCGCCATCCCTCACCCAGAAGAGCGGATGCTGGGCGCCTTGGCGCCGCCGCCAGTCCCAGCCGCGGCGGTCCCACAGCTCGCGCCGGCGATATCCGCCGTCGTCGACGAACGCCTGGAACTCGGCGTTGGTCACCGGCGTCGCAGCGATGGAACACGGCGCCACCGTCACGGGATGTGCCCACTTCTCGTTGTCGAACACGAACGGCTCGTCGAGCGCGGCGCCGAGCGTGAACTCTCCGCCCGGCACGAAGACGTCCCGCGGGCGATAGGCCGGATCGACGGGCGGTGACGCGCAGAGGGCGTCGAAGCGGCTGAGCTTCGGCCGCGAATAGTCGAGCGAGTGCAGGATGAGCGTGAGGTTCTCGGTGTGCATGTCCTCGTGAAGCGCCGCCAGCGTGTAGAAGTACGCGTCCTCGCTCCTCGGTTCGCGCGATTCCAGCCAGCCGACGCTGCGTTTCAGAACTTCGGTGATGTACCCCAGCGTCGCCTCACGGGACGGGAAGCGGTGCTCCCAGCGGCGCGTGTACGCGACGTTGAACGCGTCGTAAATGGCGTCCGAGCCTGGCAGGAGCGTGGCCGCGTGGTCGAGGTGCCGGGAGATCCAGAACTCCTGAAACCAGCCGACGTGCCCCATCTCCCAGATCGGCGGCTCCAGGAAGTGGCCGGGGACGCCGAGCATCTCTGGGTCCGCGAGGCCGTCGAGCAACTCGAGCTCCGTCTCGCGGGCATCGAGGAGAGCGGTGAGCAAGGCGTCGGCGCTGGCGGGTGCCGAAAGAGCGGTGAGGTGTACGGAGCGATCGTTCATCTACCCCGGGTTGTCCCCGGGGCCCAGTCTACTGCCGATACATCAGGTATTCACCTATCAACACCTTGATTTATTCATGTCGACACCTATATCCATACCCGGTCTCCGTCTATGAGACGTCGCCGATAGGCGGTCCGTGCCTATGCGAGCGACTCACCCTCTTTCGGACGACAAGCGCTCCGCCATCCATGCGGCGACGTCCCCGACTTCCTCGTCGCACACGGAGTGGGGCATCCGGTACTGGTGCCAGGTGACGCGATAGCCCAGACCGAGCAGGAGATCACGCGCCCGGGTCCCGCGCTCGATCGGGATCAGGTCGTCGCCCGTACCATGCGCCATGAAGATCGGCACGGCGCGGCTGCCCGGAGGCGCCTCGGTGGCGAGCACGTCACTCGAGGGCAGGGAGCAGGAGAGCGCGACGATTCCGGCGACGGGCGGCGACTGGCGCAGGCCGGTGTGCAGGGCCATCGCTCCGCCTTGAGAGAAGCCGGCGAGCACGATGCGATTGGCCGGAATACCGCGCGCCGTCTCGCGCGCGATCAGCGCCTCGATCTGTCGCTGAGAGACGCGGACGCCCTCGCGATCCTCGACGCGCATCCCGTCGCGGATCACCACGTCGTACCAGGCACGCATGACGTGGCCGGCGTTCACCGTGACCGGACGCATCGGGGCGTGGGGAAGGACGAATCGCACGGCGCCGGGCGGACTCAGCTCCGGCACCAGCGGCTCGAAGTCGTGCCCGTCGGCGCCGAGCCCATGCAGCCAGATGACGGCCGCGGTCGGCGACGGCGCCGTCTCGATCTCGATCGACTCCAACAGGTCGCTCACGTCGCGCATGCTATCACGCGGCGGCGCGCCGTCCGGCCGCCACCGAAGCGCCACCTCATCGCTTCCGCGACGGATGCGCGCGCACGG
>JBGPXN010000229.1:0-6167 GCA_041492755.1 Methylomirabilia bacterium
CGAAGGTCGTCCTGGACGTTTTTCAGGTCGCGCCCCACCGTCTTCGCCAGCTCGTAGATCGACCCTGGCCGTTTGAGACGGATCGCGCGTAGCAGACCGAGGCGTTTGGGGGTGAGAAGGTTGCGGGCCGTCGAACACGCCGTCCCGACTCGACGGTTTTGAAGGTCTCACCGAACCCCTTCAGCGCTTCCTCAGCTGACTTGATCCGGATTGTCAGCGTCTTGGCCATCTGTCCCCTCCGGTCATCCGTCGATAGCGTCGCGAGTACCCGCCAGTCCCGCCCCGGCGCCCCATCTCGTACAGGACCAGGGCGGCCGCGCCCCGCATGCTGTGGCGCTTGTCGCCGGGCACGAAGCGGACGCGGGTGCGCACGAGCGCGCGCGCGAACGCGTACGCGGCCGCCGCGCGCAGGACCTCGCGCTCGAGCGTGGCGAACGCGGCGGCCACGCCGCCGGTGACGACGACCTCTTCGGGATTCAGGCCATTGACGACGATGCCGATCATCGCCCCGAGGGCCTGGCACGCCTCGTCCACGATCACCCGCGCCTGCGGCTCGCCGGCCGCCGCGGCCGCGAAGACGCGCGGCGCGGTGATGGCGGCGACGTTGCCGCCGAGGGCGTCGCGCAGCGCGGCTCCGTCGTGGCCGGTGGCGCGCGCGCGGGCGGTGTCCGCAATGCCACGCCCGCTCGCATAGAGCGCCAGACAGCCGCGGCCCCCGCACCAGCACGGCGGGCCGTCGAACTTCACGGGCGCGTGGCCGAGCTCGCCGCCGAAGCCGCTGGCGCCGCGCACGAGCACGCCGTCGAGCACGATGCCGGCGCCGAACCCGGTGCCCGGAGCGAGCAGCACCAGCGAGCGCGCGCGCCGGCCGCGACCGAACATCCACTCGCCGAGCGCGAGCGCGTTGACGTCGTTGTCGATGAAGACCGGCACGTCGAACCGCCGTCGGAGCTGCGCCGCGAGCGGCCGTCCCACGAGGTCAGGGACGTGGTGCGCCTCGTCGCCGATACGCCCGCGCGCGTCGACGATCCCGGGCAGGCCCAGGCCGATGCCGATAACGCGCCGGCGCTCGGCACGCGCGCGAGCGGTCATCGTCTCGACCAGAGCAGTGAGCGTGCGGCCGGCGCTGGCGGAGCCCTCGCGGTGCGTCGGGGCCTGCGCCTCGGCGAGCACCCGGCCCGTGGCGGTGACCAGCCCGGCCGCGGTGGTGGTCCCGCCGACGTCCACGCCGAGGACGACCGCCGCGGCGGCGGATCCCCGGCGGCGCGTCAGAGGTCGCTGAACCGGCAGAGCTCGATGCCGAGCACGCGGGCGGCGGCGCGGGCGGCGGGGTCGGCGAGTGCGGCGAGCTCGGTCTCACGCTGGCGGCCGTAGCGGCTGCCGGCGATGCCGTCGTCGAAGCGGCCGGGATGGGTCATGAACTCCGAGACGCCCGGCGGCAGCGCGCGAAGGTGCGCGAGCGTGCGCGCGATCGTCCAGTACGCGTCCGGACCCGACTCGCCGAAGAAATGATCGGGCGTTCTGAGTCCCGCCGTCCGGGCTCGGGCGCGCGCCGGCTCATCCTGGCTGCGCACCGGGACGCCGAGTCGTCGCGCCGCCGCCAGTACCACCTCGCGCACGGGGGCGTGCAGGCCCACGTGGTGATGCGTGTCCAGGTGGCTCGGGGCCCGCTTGAACACGGACTCGAATCGCGCGATCTGCGCCTCGATCTCGCGCTCGACGTCGGCCGCGCTGGCGCGCGCGGCGGCGCGGCGCGCGTCGCGCACGAAGCGCCCGCCCTCGTCCACGAGCGAGGCGCCCCTGGTGAGTGGCTGCCCGAGCGTGAGATTGACGTGGAGTCCAAGGCCGATGCCGGCGTCGCGCGCGGCGGCCACGTCGTCACGGTCGACGTCGCCCGTCACGAGCACGGTCGTGCTCG
Organism: Methylomirabilia bacterium; assembly: GCA_041492755.1. Classification (GTDB taxonomy): domain Bacteria; phylum Methylomirabilota; class Methylomirabilia; order Rokubacteriales; family CSP1-6; genus JBGPXN01. Next base: position 1,919 of record JBGPXN010000229.1, read on the forward strand.
TCACGATTCCACGCCGGCCCGCGAGCAAGATGCCGGCGCTGACGCCGCGGCTCATGCCGAAATCGTCGGCATTGACGATGAGTCGCCTCATCGCCCCGCTCCTGCCGGCAGCGTCCCCTGCACGATGAACCGCTCGACCGTATCCGGCCGCCCCGGCGGCAGCGTGCCCTCGGCGTCGAGGCTCCGGATGTGATCCAGTCGCTCGTGGCCGAGCCGGGGGAACGACTGCACTTCGCGCGCGATGATCTCGGGTGTCAGCCCACGCGCCTCCAGCCGACGGAACGCGCCCTTGGGGCCCAGGAAGCCGAAGATGCTGAACACGAGCCGGCCGCCCGGCCCCAAATGCTCGGGCGCGTCCGCGATGATCCGATCGAGCAGCTCCCAGCCGTCGACCCCGCCGTTGTCGGCCGCGGCGACGGCATCGGCGCGGTGCTGCCCCGCCGGCGTGGGCATCTGCGGCGGATTGGCGCAGATGACGTCGAACCGCTCGCTCCCGACCGGCGCGTAGCAGTCGCCGAGACGGGCGTCAACGCCGACGCCGTTGAGCGCGGCGTTCGCGCGCACCGCCTCCACCGCCTCCGGGACGATGTCGGTCGCGACCACGGTGGCACCAGCGCGCGCGGCGAGCACGGCGGCCAGCCCGATGCCGGCGCCGATCTCCAGCACGCGCTCGCCGGGCCGGAAGCTCAGCGCGCGGCAGAAGAAGAGCGAGCCGGCCTTGGGAGGCTGCACGCGGTCGGGGACGCGGAAGACGCAACCCCGCCACGCGTAGAGGAGCACACCCTCGTCCGTCCCCGCCCCGATGTGCTCGCCCCGGCTCACCGGCCCTGGACCCGACGGAAGTACAGGCGCAGCGCCTCCTTGAGCTGCGCGCGGGCGCCCGCCGACGTCTTGGCGTCCTCGAGCTGATCGATGTCGAGCTGCAGCGGCACGCCCTCGCGCTTCACGCCGTCGAGCTCGGCGGTGAGCCCGCACCGCTCGTCGGACTCCGTGAATACGATCTTGGCCCGCGTGAACGTGCCGTCGTCGCGCGCGATCTGCTCCACCGTCTCGGTGATCACCCGCTTGATCTCTTCCGCCTCGCCGGCGGGGACGGTGGAGAACGCCGCCGTCAGGTTAACTTCCGCCATCGGTCCAGACTTTGAGGATGTCGGCATGCGCCTTCGCCGCGTTGGCGCGGATGGCGAAGCTGACGGCCTCGCGCACTTCGTCCTCGGTCGCTCCCGCTGCCCTGGCGCCCGCCAGGTCGCGCTTCGCTCAGTGGGTGTTGCCGACGGCGAGGTTCGCCGCCAGGTAGCAGAGAAACGCGGTCTTGGCGTCGAGGGCGCCCTTCTTGTACTTCCAGCTCGCGATGACTTTCTCTTCCAGTACCGGCATGGCTGACTCCTCCTCGGGGTCTGACGGTCGAGTTTTCTCTCCGGATGCTAACGGTCGGACGCGCGTCCCATCAGGATTTTCGCGACGTCGCCCGCCGCCGTCACCATCGCATCGTGACCGGTGGCCAGCTCGTGGAACGTCCACTTGCGATCCTCGCGCAGTCGCTCGGCGAACTGGTCGAAGGCTCCCATGGCCGGACGGGAGCAGTAGACGTACGTGCGCCTGGCGCGCTCGCCGCCCGCGGCCGGCACCGCCTGCTCGAACGTCTTCAGCGGCTGGGGCAGCAAGCGGCGCAGCACCCACTCCCGGTCGCGCTGGGTGGTGACGCCGAAGCGCTCCGGCGGCAGCGGCGGGATGCGCCATCCCTCGCCATCCTTCGCCGCGGCGTCCCGGAATCCCGCCGCGCGCTCGGGAGGCAGGAGATCGAGCAACGACTGCCCGGCCGCCGGCACGAAGGCGTCGAGGTACACGAGCTGCGCGATGCGCGCCGCGGCCTGCGCGGCCACGGCGGTGATCACCATTCCCGCATAGCTGTGGCCGACGAGAGTCACGCCGCGGAGCTCCTCCGCTTCCAGCAGCGAGACCACGTCCTGCACGTGCAGCGCGAGATCGACGTCGGGCCGCGCGAGGTGGCCGCGGTCGCCGAGACCGGTGAGGCTCGGCGCGTACACCGTGTGCCCGGCGTCGTTGAGCAGGCGGGAGACTTTCGCCCAGCACCAGCCGCCGTGCCAGGCCCCGTGGACGAGCACGAACGTCGTGGCCATCGCCGATCAGTCTTTGTTGTCAGGGGAGAGGTACTGGGTGATGTCGATCAGGCGCGGACCGGCGAAGTAGAAGTTCCATCCGAGCGAATAGACCCAGACCTCGGTGGCGTTGCCCTGGATCATCGGCCAGTAGCGGCGGGCGACCTTCTCGATCTGGCCGGCGTCGTTGCTGACGGCGAGCGGCGGGCCGAGCAGGATCAGCACCTGCTCCTGGCTCATTCCCACCTCGGTCTGGCGCAGGAACCTGAACGTCGTGACCTGGAGCGAGTTGCCGAAGTCCTGGTTGCGGCGGAGGTAGTCCTCGATGGCGAGATCCATCCGGTCCTGCCAGTAGCGACGCTCCTCGAAGCTCGGCTCCCGCCCGTTGGCGAGCATGACCCGATACATCCAGAGCTGCTCGGCGCTCGGCCCCTGGGTCGTGCGCTGCTCCACCGTCCGCGCCGCCGCGCACGCGGTCAGGACGATGGCGACCACAACCATGGCGAGACTCCTCGCGATCACGGGCCAAGCATAACAGGCGAACCCTGCCCAGGATAATTCCGGAGCGTCGAGGAGCACCCGGATCCCCGGGGCCCCGGGGGTGCGCGCAAGCTCGTCTATACTCAACCCCAAGGAGATGGCCCATGAGCACGAAAATCCGTGCCCGCGTTCGGAACGGGAGGCTGGAGCCGCTGCAGGCAGTGGAACTGCCCGAGGGCGCGGAGGTGGATATCATCATCGTTCCGCATCACGGGAACGGCGACCTCGCGGCCTTCCGGTCCTCATTCGGAGGCTGGAAGGGAACATTCGATCCCGACGAGTCCCTGGCCGGTCTCCGCCAATCGCTCACGCGCCCCGAGCCGAAGTTGTGACGTACCTGGTGGACACCGACTGGGTGATCCACTGGCTGCACCCGGAAACGAGCGGGTGACGGCCCGTCTTCTCGAGCGAGCGATACCGGAAGGGGCTCGGTTTCTCCATGATCTCTCTCTCCCAGCTCTACGAGGGTTCTACGCCTCTCAGGACTCCTGCCGCGCTGGTTCGCCACGCTCACTGCTAATGGCCGCCCGGTTCGCGACCGCTGATATGGTGGTTCCGTCATGCCGGCCCGACCAATCCGCTTTGAGGTGAGATACCCGTGGGGCATCCGGTATTGCGGCAAACTTCGCGCCGCCCTTCGACGCCTCGAATTCGCGACCGGCTCCGACCCCCTCGTCGAGGGCTCGGACAACGATGGCTTCCTCGTGGCGGCAGACCGGCGAGGGCTCGCTACTGGCAGGGCGATGCTCCGAAAGATGACCGACGTGAATCAGACCGATGCCCTGCTCGGCCGCATGCGTGCCGTCGGCGTCTACGAGGTCTTTCAAGACTGGAAGCACCTCGACTGGGAACCCGATGCGGCGACGCTCAAGAAGCTCGGGGTTCAGTTGCGCCTGATCTCGGAGCTCGACGCAAATGAGGGGGAACGGCTCACATTCGAGATTGGGAGGACCGCCCGTTCGGCACGGCTGAAGCGTCGGAGGAGAAAGGGAACCCAATAGATGAACCCTCTGAATAGGCCCGTGGCTGCTCCTCGCCGACTCCTCAAAGTTCAGCTTCCGCAATTCGGCGTAGTAGATGGGCGCCCTTGGCGCAAAGCGGTCCACACCGAGCTTCTACGCGCGCGCAGGCAGCAGGGCGTGCGATTCGCCAGCGGCCAGCCGGTCGCCGTGACGGTGACGGTCTACCTGCGGCCTGCGCATTTCAAGAAGGTTGACATCGACAACGTGCTGAAGCACGTGCTCGATGCACTTCAAGGCGTGTTGGCTGGCGAGGGTAAGAAGCGGGCGAAACCGCACAAACGGGTCGTTCTGAACGACAATCTTGTGTGGTCAGCCACGGTCGAGAAGCGGCCGGCACCTCGCAAGCGGTCGACTGGTGGTGGCTGGATGACGGTGCGGCCGTGGCGCAACGCTAGGGGCTAACCTGGATTATTCGTGAACGCGCGACGCGTTCGCCGACTGGGGGGCACGGCCGGAGATGGGGGGATGGGGTCCGGGTGACCCATTTCCCGCCACGCGAGACGACGACATCGCCGTATGGAATGGGAACGGCTCCCCGGTGATCGGTACGCCGTCGGCTGTGGTCAG
>JBGPXN010000205.1:0-7807 GCA_041492755.1 Methylomirabilia bacterium
CGCGGACGCGGGAACGGCACCTCGAGGATGCGGCCGAGGGTGGCCGCGGGGCCGTTCGTCATCATGGCGACGCGATCGGCGAGCAGCAGCGCCTCGTCGATGTCGTGGGTGACCATGATGACGGTCTTGCCCGACGCTTCCCAGAGCGCCATGAGCTCGTCCTGCAGCTCCATCCGCGTGAGGGCGTCGAGCAGCGAGAACGGCTCGTCGAGCAGGAGCAGGCGCGGATCGAGCGCGAACGCGCGCGCGATGCCGACGCGCTGTTGCATGCCCGCGGACAGCTCGCGCGGATAGCGATCGCCCATGTCGGCCAGGCCGACCGCGGCCAGCCGGGCGTCCGCCGTCGCCAGCGGGCGCCCCTGGGCGGCGGCCGCGGCGGCCACCTGCCCGCAGGCCAGGCGCACGTTGTCGCGAACCGACATCCAGGGCAGCAGCGTCGCCGACTGGAACACCACGCCGCGGTCGGTGCCCGGACCGTCGACTTCACGCCCGCCGATGACGACGCCACCGGTGGTCGGGGTGTTCAGTCCCATCAGGATCGACAGGACCGTCGATTTGCCGCAGCCCGAGTGGCCGACCAGGCAGACGAACTCGCCCTGCTGCACGTCGAGCGTGAAGTCCTCGACGATCACGGCGGGCCCGCTCGGGGTGTCGTACGTCTTGCCGAGCTGCGCGATCTCCACCAGCGCCGGCGGCAGCATCGCTACGCCGTCCGCGCCGGGCGACGCCGGCAGGCCAGCAGGAACTCCACCAGCGCCTGCCGGGATTTCTGGTAAGCCGGCGTCAGGCTGAGGTGGCGGCGCTGGCGCGGCCGCGGCAGCCCCACGTCGATGGGCGGACCGAGCACCGCGCCCGGGCCCGGGGTCATCGGGTAGATGCGGTCGGACAGCAAGATCGCCTCGTCCACGTCGTTGGTGATGAGCACGACCGTGGTGCGGCGCTCGCTCCAGATCCGGAGCAGCTCGTCTTGCAGCGTCGCGCGCGTGAGCGCGTCGAGCGCGCTCAGCGGCTCGTCGAGGAGCAGCAGCTTGGGATTCATGGCCAGGCCGCGGGCCAGCGCCACCCGCTGGCGCATGCCGCCCGACAGCTCGCGGGGCCGCTTGCCCCTCGCGGGCGTGAGGTTCACGAGCGCGATCAGCTCCCCGGTCATGTGCGCGCGCTCGCTCCGGCTTCGCCCCGCGTTCACCGCGTCGACGGCGAGGCCGACGTTCTCGTGCACGGTCATCCACGGCAGCAGCGAGTACTGCTGAAAGACGATGCCGCGCTCGGGGCCGGGGCCGTCCACGCGGGCGCCGTCGAGGACGATCCCGCCCGCGTCGGGGGTGAGCAGCCCGGCGATGAGCGACACCAGCGTGGTCTTGCCCGAGCCGGAGTAGCCGACGATGGCGACGAACTCGCCTTCCTCGACGGTCAGGTCCACGCCCCCGAGCACGCGCGTGGTTCCCCGCAGCGTGACGTAGGACTTCTCGAGGCCACGGACCTCGAGGTACGCCATCAGCCGGCCTTCACCTTGGCCTCGACGAGGCCCATCACCCGGTCCAGGAGCAGGCCAATGGCGCCGATGGTGATGACGCTCAGGATGATGTGCGAGTAGACGAGGCTGTTGTACTCCTGCCAGAGGAAGCCCCCCACGCCGGGCGTGCCCGTGAGCATCTCCGCCGCGACGATGACGAGCCAGGCCAGGCCGAGGGAGAGGCGGTACCCGGTGAAGACGTAGGGAATCGTCGCCGGCACGATGATCTTCACCAGCATCTTCGTCCGCGACAGCTTCAGCACCCGCCCCACGTTCAGGTAGTCCGGGTTGATCGAGCGGACGCCCACCGCGGTGTTGATCACCGTCGGCCACATCGCGCACAGCGCGATCGTGAACACGGCCGCCGGCTCCGACTTCTGGAAGATCACGAGGCCCAGCGGCAGCCACGCCAGCGGTGAGATCGGGCGCAAGAACTGCACGATGGGATCGAAGGAGGCGTGGAACGTCTTCGAGAGCCCAAGCAGGAACCCGATCGGCGTGCCGATGAGGAGGGCGAGGAAGAAGCCCTTGGCCACGCGCACCAGCGAGTAGAAGGCGAGGCGGCCGATGCCCTGGTTCATCTCGCCGTCCTTGAAGAACGGGTCGAGGACGTAGCGGTGTGACTCGGCCCACGTCCGCGCCGGCGACGGCAGGTCGTGGGCGACCGTCTGGCTGATCACGGTCCACACGACGAGGACCAGCGCGAGCCCGAGGCCCGGGAGCACGATTCGCCTGATGGTGGCCGGGCTCATCGCCGTCTCCTCACGCCATCGAGTGGACGGCAAAGCCCTTCGCGTACTTCTCGGGCTCGGCGGGATCGAACACCACGCCGTCGAAGAGCGTTTCCTTCTTCATGTCCTCGCGGGGCGTCTCCACCCCCATCTCCTTCGCGACTTCGCGGTAGATGTCCGGGCGGTGCACGCGGTCGACGATGCCCTTGTAGTCCGGCGGCTCCTTGACCATCCCCCACCGCCGGAACTGGGTGAGCCACCAGACGCCGTGCGACTTCAGGGGAAAGTTGGTCTGCCGGTCGAAGAAGGTCATGTATAGCTTGTCCTTCTCCTTGCGCCCGTCTCCGTAGTCGTAGTCCCCGAGCATGCGGCCGAGGATGATCTCCTTCGCCGCGTTCACGTACTGCGGCTGCCCGACGACCTCCGCCATGCGCGGCCGGTTCTCGAGCTTGTCGTTCCACTGGCTCGCTTCCAGCACCGCGCGCATGACCGCCTTCACCGTCTTCGGATTCCTGGTCGCGAACTCCTCGGTGAAGCCCAGGACCTTCTCGGGATGGTCCTTCCAGATCTGCTGGGTGGTGATGGCGGTGAAGCCGATGCCGTCGGCGATGGCGCGCGCCCCCCACGGCTCGCCGACACAATAACCGTCCATCTTGCCGACCTTCATGTTGGCCACCATCTGCGCGGGGGGGATCGTGATCAGGGTGACGTCGCGATCGGGGTAGATGCCGCCGGCGGCGAGCCAGTAGCGCATCCACATGGCGTGCGTACCCGGCGGATAGGTCATGGCAAAGGTCATCGGGCTGCCCTTGGCCTTCGCCTCCAGGGCGAGCGGCTTGAGCTGCTGCGGCGTCTTCACCCCTTTGTCGAGCAGCGCCTTGGTGAGCGTGATCGCCTGCCCATTCCGGTTCAGGTACATCGGGATGACCATCGGCTTCACCGGCGAGCCCTGGAGCCCCATCGTCGCCGCGTACGGAATGCCGAGCAGGATGTGCGAGGCCTGATTCTCGCCGAGGGTGAGCCGGTCGCGGATGACGGCCCACGACGCTTCCTTGGAGATGGTCGACTCGATCCCGTGCTTCTTGAACAACCCGAGCTCGTGCGCCATCACGACCGACGCGCAGTCGGTCAGGGCGATGATGCCGATGCGGACCTTTGGGTGCTCCGGCCCGTCCGCCGCGTACGCCGCTCCCATCCAGCCCGGCGGAACGCCGGCGAGCAGGACGGCGGCGCTCGTGCCCCCCATGAAATCGCGACGGCTGACCCCTGCTCGTTCACCCACCATGGTTCCCCCTTGGCTCGGCATGTCGGGCGCGCGCCTCCTGCATGCGCGCGCGCCGCGCTCGTCAACAAAAAATGGCGCCTCGCCCCGTCACCGAGGCCAAGCGCCATCGCTTTCCCCCCGGCAGCGTCCGCACCGACGCCGCCACGCCGTGCCGTTGCGAGGGTTGTGCCACCGTCGCCGCGAGGCGGCTTCCGACCGATTGCTCAATTCCTCTGGAGACTTGCGACGGCAAACGGTCGCGCCGCCCCGCGGACCGCCTGCTCGTTTTCTCGACAGGGCCATGGCCGATTGCCGCCTGCAGCAGCAGCGAGGGCTCGTAAGATGTTCCCCTCACCCAGGGCTATCGTCGACGAATTCCCTCATACGAAGGCCCCAGAAAGACGAAGGAAGGGGCGTGGGAAGCGGGGTTCGTTTCATGTGCTGCGCCTGGTGCGGCGACCGGATTCGCGAGGACGACGCCGCCCGGCGCCTCCCGGGCATGCTCTACCACGCCGCCTGCTGGGAATACCGCTGTATCGTGGTCGGCGAGTCGGGGCCGGCGCTGGTCGTCCAACCGCAGCCCTTACGGGCGTGTACCGCGCTGGCAGGCGCGACGCGTCTCGGTCTTTGACCCCGCGCAGCGCGCGGCGCCACGGCTCAGGGCGGCGATTCCGACAGTAGGCGCCGCACGCCGTCGCGCACCTGCTCCAGCGTGAACGGCTTGTTGATGCGGCGCGCCCCGACGCGATCCATGAACTCGCTCGTCTTCGGGTTCAACGTGTCGCCGGAGAGAAAGAGGAACCGGCGCACCAGCCGAGGGTACAGACGCTCGACCTCGCGATAGAGGCCCGGACCGTCGAGGTGCGGCATCCCGCTGTCGCAGACGATCACGTCGTAGACCTGTTCGCGCAGCTTGTCCAGGGCGGTCAGGCCGTTGTCGGCCGTCATGACGTCGTGCCCCTCCGACGTCAGCATCTCCGCGAGCATGGTGACGATCTCCTCCTCGTCATCCACCACCAGCACCTTCAGCCCGCGGACCGGGGCCAACTCGTCCCGCTGGCCGGCCGCCGGCTCTGCGAGCGTGGGCGTGCCGAGCGGCAGTTCCACCGTGAAGGTCGCGCCCGTTCCGAGCCGACTGTCCAGCCGGATCGTCCCGCCGTGGCTCTCCACGATGCTCTGGCAGAGCGAGAGCCCCAGTCCGGTGCCCGAAGTCAGCGGCTTCGTCGTGAAGAACGGCTCGAAGATCCTGGTCTGAAGGTCCGGCGCCACCCCGGGGCCGCTGTCGCTCACCACCAGGTGCACCCGCTGCTGGGCCCGGTCGAAGTGGGTGATGATCGCCAAAGATCGGGGCGGCGGCACGTCCCGCATCGCCTGGTGCGCGTTGATGGCGAGGTTCACCAGCACCTGCTGCAGCTGATGCGGGTCGGCCCAGAGCAGCGGCACGTCCTCGGCCAGCTCGATCTGCACCTCGACGTCGGCGACCCTCAGCTCGTAGGCGAGGAACTCCACGGTTTCGCGCACCATCGTGTTGAGGTCGACGGGCCCGCGCTCCGGCGGCCAGCGACGCGCCAGGGCCAGGAAGTTCTTGATGATGCGGACGCAGCGCGCGGCGGCCGTGCCGATGCGCTCGACCTGCCCGGCGGCCCGTCCCGGCGGGAGCGACCGCCCGAGCAAGGTCGTCCAGCCCGTGATGATCGTGAGCGGATTGTTCAGCTCGTGCGCGACGCCGGCCAGGAGCGAGCCCAGGGTGGCCACCTTCTCGGTCTGCAGCAGCCGCTCCGTGCGCTCGCGCACTTGCTCTTCGAGCCGCTCGTTCTGGTGCTGGAGCGCGAGGGTGAGCCGCCGGGTCTCGAGCAGATTCGCGATGCGCAGGAGCACCTCGGTGGCGTCCAAGGGCTTGGTGAGGAAGTCCTTCGCGCCCATGGCCAGGGCCCGCCGCCTCGCGTCCGGCGTGGCATCCGCGGTGAGGACGAGGATCGGCAGGTACGCGCCCTCGGGGACGAGCGGCGCCAGCGCCTCCATGACCGCGTAGCCGTCGAGGTGGGGCATCGCGAGGTCGAGCAGGACGAGGTCCGGCGCGAACTCCTCGAAGAGCCGGACGGTGTCCCGTGGATCGGTGATGCTCCGCAGCTCCGTGTAGCCGGCGTACCCGAGCAGTCGCTCGAGCAGGCGGACGTTCGCCGGCTCATCGTCCACGATGAGGAGGCGTGCGTTGGTGACCATCCGTTCAGCCTCCACTTCTTGGCCTTCCCGGTAAACGGCGCGTGGTTGCGCACTAGAGCGTAGCGCATTCCCCGTGCGCCAGGTCATCGGGAAAAACCCCTGAGAAACCCGGGGGGGGGGGGAACACCTGAGGAGCCCCGAGGTACGCCGCCGCAACCTCCCGGCGCGGTCTAGCCTGAATTCATGAGCGACGAGCGGCGCTACTCGGCCGACCGGAGCAGGCGTTCGAGCCTTTCGAAGAAGCCGACTCGCGCGGATACCGCTTCTCCGGACAGGAACGTGCGAGCGCCTCCGGTCCGGAGAAACGGGTGTCACCGGCGATGATCGGTGGGCACGGATGCCGCCACTGTGCGCCGCGTCAGGGTCGCGCTCGTGCCGGCCTTCGCGTTCGTAAGCGGGGTCCGATGAGTCCGCGGATGCCGCGCGCGCTCCGCACCCTCTCGCCGCTCGTCATCCTCGTCGGCCTGGTCGGGGCCCTGACGGCCTGGGAGAGCTGGCGCAACTATGGAGCCGGCGGTCACGCGCGCTCTTGAGCCGCGCGTCGGCCCGGTCGTGGCGCAGGAGCTCGAGGTCGTGCTGCGGCGGGGCGGACTGTGTGACGACGTCGAGCCGCCGAGGTTCCGCGTCGTGATGCCGCGTCTCGGGGAGGACGACTGAGGCCCGAACCCGCTTGACCTGCCTCCGGCCCCGGCCTACGGTGACGGCCATGAAGATCCGCCCCACGGCGCTTGTCGTCATCCTGGCCGTCAGCCTCCTCGCTGCGCCGCTCGATGCCCGCGCCCAGCAGCCTGCCAAGATCCCGAGAGTTGGGATTCTGCTTTCTGGATTCGCTGCCTCACCCTCGGAGCCGGCACCGCTTGGCCGGGCATTCGTCGAGGGCCTGCGCAATCTCGGCTGGGTCGAGGGTCGGAACGTGACGTTCGAGTGGCGCCATGCCGAAGGCAAGACCGACCGCTATCCCGCGTTGGCGGCGGAGCTGGTGGCGCTCAAGGTCGACGTGATCGTAGCGGCGAGCACACCGGGGGCTGTGGCGCTCAGGCAGGCGACGAATACCATCCCCGTCGTCATGGTCGCGGTCAGTGATCCGGTAGGGTCCGGCCTCGTCGAGAGCCTCGCGCGTCCAAGCGGGAACATGACTGGATTGTCGCTCCTCGCTCCGGCGTTGAGCGCGAAACGCCTCGACCTCTTCAAGCAGGCCATGCCGAAGCTCGCGCGCGCGGCCGTACTCTGGAACACGGCGAACGCAGGCATGAGGCTCAGGTTCACACAGACGGAGGCGGCGGCGCGGACGCTGGGGGTGAGGATCGAGTCGGTGGGTGTGCAAGGCCCGGACGATTTCGAGAACGCATTCGCCACGATCGTCAAGCTTCGGCCCGACGCTCTCATCGTGCTGGCGGACACCGTCACGGTCGGCCATCGACGACGCTCGATCGATTTCGCCGGCGCGAACCGGCTACCCGCGATCTACGAGATGAGGGAGTTCGCCGACGATGGTGGTCTGATGTCGTATGGGATCAGCATGCCGGACCATTTCCGCCAGGCCGCGACCTACGTCGACAAGATCCTCAAAGGCGCCAGGCCAGCCGACCTGCCGGTCGAGCAGCCCACGAAGTTCGAGTTCGTGGTCAACCTCAAGACCGCGAAGGCGCTGGGGCTGACGGTCCCGCAATCGGTGCTGCTGCGGGCGGATCAGGTCATCGAGTGAAAAGCCCCCGGCACACCGGATCCCGCAGCCGGCCCTCCCTCCACCTCGACGCGCCGCTCGAGCGGTCGGAGGTGCAAGCAGCCGCGCTTTCTGTGCTTCGATGTGCTCGGGGTCCTGAAGTTACATCCCCAAGCACGGCAGATGCTGCAAAAGCGGCTGGTGAGCCGGGGCTGGCGTTCGAGCCTTTGGAAGAAGCCGACACGCGCGGATACCGCTTCTCCGGACAGGGGCGTGCGAGCGCCTCCGCTCCGGAGAAACGGGTGTCAACGTGGGGTGGTGACCCCGGCGGGATTCGAACCCGCGATCTCGACCTTGAAAGGGTCGCGTCCTGGGCCAGGCTAGACGACGGGGTCAGCGTCGCCAGTATACCC
>JBGPXN010000265.1:0-4615 GCA_041492755.1 Methylomirabilia bacterium
AACCGGCGGCGATTCATGGGGGACCTCCCTGTCAGTCTAGGGGTTCGCCTTCAATGCCTGCCGTACCCGCTCGGGCAGGAACGGCAGGTGGCGCACGCGCGCGCCGGTGGCGGCGAAGATCGCGTTGGCGAGGGCCGGCGCGACGACCGTGACAGCCTGTTCGCCGACTCCGCTGGGCGGCTGGGTGCTCTCGACCACGTGGAGCTCGACCTCCGGCACTTCGTCCATCCGCAGCACCGGGTACTCCTCGAAGTTCTTTTGATCGAACGCTCCGTTCGTGACGGTCGCGCGCTCCTTGAGGGCCGCACTGAGACCGAACAGGAGTCCGCCCTCGAGCTGGGCGCGCAGGCCGTCGGGATTGATCACGAGGCCGCAATCCACGGCGCACGTGATCTTCTCGACGCGGACTTCACCCGAAGGGCGATCGACGCGGGCCTGGACGACCGCCGCCGTCGACGTTTGCAGCCTCCCCGGCGGTTCTTGCGGATAGGTTGTGCAGGCGAGGCCACGTCCGACGTCGGGCGGCAGCGGCGCGCTCCAGCCGGCGCTGGCAGCGACCAGCTTCAGCACGTTCGCCAGGCGAGGCTGCCTGTGCAGCATCGCGAGCCGCATCCCTAGCGGGTCGGTCCCGGTCACCCGCGCCACTTCATCCACGAACCCCTCCAGGGCGAAGCTCGTGTATCCGGCGCCGATCGAGCGATAGGCGCCCACCGGGATGCCGTGGTCGACGTGGATGCTCCGCGTCGACTGGTTCGGGATCTCGTACGGGGGTCGAGACCCGGTCAGCATGGTCCAGTCGAGAGGGCCGAACCGTTTCGCGACCACGACGTGCTCCCACGCGATGATCTTTCCGGATGCGTCGAGGCCGGCCTTCATCGTCTGGAGCGTCGGGGTCCGAGGGGAGCCGCGGCTGAAGTCCTCTTCCCTCGAGCGGATGAGCTTGATGGGCCGCCGCGCCACGCGCGAGATCAGCGCCGCCTCCAGCATGGCGCCGGGCTCGAGCCGCTGCCCGAAGCCGCCACCAAGATAGTGCTGGTGGATGCGGATCTTTGCCGGCGGGATGCCGAGCTTGGCGGACAGCACTTGGAGGGCGCGGGCATGAGACTGCGTTCCCGTGAAGAGCTCGCACCGGTCGTCGACCCAGCGAGCGACGCAGTTCATCGGCTCCATCGGGGCTTGCACGGCGAAGTCGGTCGTGTAGAGCGCCGCATGCGTGCGCGCGGCCCGACGCATGGCCTCTTCCGCGTCGCCGACGCTGACGAACGGCACGCCGGCTTCCCGGCGGATCCTCCGCTCGCATTCGCCGAAGATGGATGCGGAGTCGAGTCCGGCGCGCGGCCCGAGGTCCCACGTGACGGTGAGCGCGTCTCTCGCCGCGACCGCCGCCTCGTACGTCTCGGCGACGGCCGCGACCAGGTCGTCGGTAACGATCGTTTGCAGATGACCCTTGACCCGTCGGGCCGCGGCGTCGTCCACCGCGCGGTGCCTGCCGCCGGCTCGCGTGGGCGGGTAAGCGATCTTGGCGTAGGCCATGCCGGGCAGGAAGACGTCGATGCCAAACGCTGCGCGACCATCGACCTTCTCGGGTACGTCGAGGCGCGGAATGGACCGGCCGATCAGGCGATACCGCTCCGGCTTCTTGAGCGGAATCGTCTTCAGCTCCTCCGGCGTCAACGTCTTCGTGATCGGCACTTGCGCGACGAGCTGACCGTAGGTGATCGAGCGGCCGGTGCGCGGGTGCGTGATGGCGCCGCGCTCCGCGATGCAGTCGCCCACATCGACGCCCCAGTGCCGGGCGGCAGCGTCGATCAGCATCAGGCCCGCGGCCGCACCCGCGCGCGAGAGCGTGTCGAACGACGCGCTGATGCTCTGGCTGCCGGACGTCTGCATGCGTCCGTACTTCGGATCGTTGACGGGATAGTCGACTCGAATGTCCTTCCAGTCGGCCTCCAGCTCCTCGGCCACGATCTGGGCCAGCGCGGTCCCGACGCCCTGCCCCATCTCCGCCATGACGACGTGGACGGTGATGGCGCCGTCGGGAGTGATGGTGAGCCAGGCGTTCGGCTCGAATACTGTTGCCGCCGCCGCGACGCGTGGGCTCCGCCCGACGGGAATCGAGAAGAGGAGCGTCAGCCCGGTCGCGCCGGCAGTCGCGAGGAAGTCGCGCCGGTCGATCACGCCTTGTCCTTCAGCGCCTTCAGCACCCGCTCAGGAAGGAACGGGAGATTCCGCACCCGCGCCCCGGTCGCCGCGAAGATCGCGTTGGCCAACGCCGGCGCCACCACGGTCGTGGTGGGTTCGCCCGCGCCGGTCGGGGGCTCGGTGCTCTCCACCACGAGGATCTCGACCTCGGGCACCTCGTCCATCCGGAGGATCGGGTAGTCCTCGAAGTTCTTCTGGTCGAAGGCCCCGTGGCTGACGGTCCCGTGTTCCTTGAGCGCGCTGCTGAGACCGAACAGCAGCCCGCCCTCGAGCTGGGCGCGCACGCCGTTGGGATTGATGACGAGGCCGCAGTCCACCGCGCAGGTGATCTTCTCGACGCGGACCTCGCCCGACGAGCGATCGACGCGGGCCTGGACGATCGCCGCCGTCCACGTCGGTTGCTTCGGGTCGCGGAACGTCGTGCAGGCCAGCCCGCGCCCGACGTCCGGCGGCAACGGCGCGCCCCAGCCGGCCCGGGCGGCGGCCAGCTTGAGCACGTTTGCCAGCCGCGGCTTCCGCCGCAGCATGCCGAGCCGCAGGGCCAGGGGATCGATCCCCGTGAGCACGGCCACCTCGTCGACGAAGGCCTCCACCGCGAAGGAGGTGGCTCCCGCGCCGACCGAGCGATATTGCCCGACCGGGATGCCGTGCTCCCCCCGGAACGTGCGGACGAGCTGATTCGGAATTTCATAATGGTGCTCCGAGCCCGACATCACGGTGAAATCGCGGCCTGTGGTGTCGAGGTTGCCGAAGCGGGCGAGGGGGAACGCCGCGACGACCGCGTGCTCCCACGCGGTGACGCT
Source organism: Methylomirabilia bacterium (assembly GCA_041492755.1). Classification (GTDB taxonomy): domain Bacteria; phylum Methylomirabilota; class Methylomirabilia; order Rokubacteriales; family CSP1-6; genus JBGPXN01. The sequence goes on from JBGPXN010000265.1 coordinate 3,006, forward strand.
CCCGGTCGCATCGAGACCCGCGTTCATCACCTGGAGCGTGGGAGTCCGGTAATAACCGCGGGCGAAGTCCTCCTCCCGCGAGCGGATCAACTTGATAGGACGTCCCGCGGCGCGCGCGATCGCTGCCGCCTCGACCATGGTGTCGGAGTCGAGCCGGCGACCGAAGCTGCCCCCCATCTGCTGTTGGTAGATGCGGATCCTGGCCGCGGGAATCCCGAGCCCGCGCGAAAGCTCCGCGACGGCCCGGGAGTGAGACTGGGTTCCCGAGAAGATCTCGCACCGGTCGTCCACCCACCGCGCGACGCAGTTCAACGGCTCCATCTGTGCGTGCGCGGCGAAGTCGGTCGTGTAGGTCGCGGTGTGCGTACGCACCGCGCGGCTTATCGCCGCCGCGTCACCCGTGCTCACCCACGGCAGGCCGACCTCCTGGCGGAGTCTGCGCTCGTACTCGAGGAAGATGGACGGCGAATTGACGTTGGCGTGCGGCCCGAGGTCCCACGCGATTCTCAGCGCGTCGCGCCCGTCGACGGCCGCCTCGTACGTCTCGGCCACCACGGCGACAAGAAGATCGGTGACGATCGTCTGCAAATAGCCCTTGACCAACCGAGCCGCGCTGTCGTCCACGGTGCGATGCTTGCCGCCCTCGCGTGTCGGCGGATAGGCGACCTTGGCGTAGGCCATGCCGGGCAGGAACACGTCGATGCCGAACGTCGCACGGCCGTCGACCTTGTCGGGAATGTCGAGCCGCGCGATCGGTTTGCCGATCAGCTTGTACTCCGGCGGCTTCTTAAGGACGATGGCCTTCAACTCGTCGGGCGTGAGCGTCTTCGTGATGGGGACCCGCGCGACGAGGTCGCCGTACGAGATCGACCGGCCCGTCGGCGCATGGCGGACGACGCCATTCTCGGCGGTGCAGCTCGCGGCATCCACCTTCCAGTGTTGGGTGGCGGCGTCGATCAGCATGAGCCGCGCGGCCGCGCCCGCGCGCGAGAGGGGGTCGAACCAGTCCTTCACGCTGCGGCTCCCGGTCGTGACGCGCGGCCCGTACTTCGGATCGTTGACGGGGTAGTCGATGCGGATGTCCTTCCAGTCTGCCTCCAGCTCCTCGGCCACGATCTGGGCCAGGGCCGTCCCGATGCCCTGCCCCATCTCTGCCCTGGTGATGTGGACGGTGATCGCGCCGTCCGCAGTGATCGTGAGCCAGGCGTTCGGCTCGAACGCCGCCGCCGCCGCGGCGACGCCACGGCCGCCGGGAATCGAGAAGACGAGGGTCAGCCCGGCGGCGCCGGCGGCCGCGACGAACTCGCGACGGCTGAGCGGGGGCAACATGTCAGGCTCCGCTGGCGACGCGTTTGATCGCGCGCTTGATGCGGAGGTAAGCGGCGCAGCGGCAGAGGTTGCCCTTCATGGCCTCGACGATCTGGGCGTCGGTGGGCTTGGGATTCTGGGCCAGGAACGCCGCTGCCTGCATGATCTGCCCCGGCTGGCAGTAGCCGCACTGAGGGACCTGGTCCGTGATCCACGCGAGCTGGAGCGGATGCTTGCCGTCCGGATGGAGGCCCTCGATGGTGGTGATCTTGTGGCCGACGGCATCCGCTACCGACACCCCG
>JBGPXN010000007.1:0-55479 GCA_041492755.1 Methylomirabilia bacterium
CGGCGCACGACTCATCGACATGGTCAGCGCGCCGGAAAGTTCATGGCGTCGACGAAGATCTGCTCGAAGTCGGGATGCGCGGCCAGCGAGACGTGCTCGATGGCGGCGGCGATCTCGGCCGTGCGGGCGCGCTCGGGCTCCGACAGCAGGCAGAGCTGCGCCCCGAGCGAGGCGGCGTTGCCGACGTACCGGATGCGCTCGATCGGCAGCGGCGGGACGAGGCCGATGCGGAGGGCGCTCGGGATCGAGACGTAGTTGCCGAAGCCGCCCGCGAGCATGAGCTCGGTCACGGCGTCGTTGCCGATGCCGGCCACGTGGAGCAGCATCGCGATCCCCGACGCGATCGCGCCCTTGGCGAGCTGCACCTGTCGGACGTCGTCCTGGGTGAGGACGATCTCCCGGGGGGCCTCCGCTTCGGCCGCCCGCACCACGATGACCTGGCGCTCTTCACCCCGCATCACGATCCGATCGCGGAGCGCGCCGGGGAAGCGGTCACGATCGTCCACCTGGATGAGCCCGGTGGCGTCGATGACGCCGGCGTCGAGCAAGCCGGCGATGAGGTCGATGAGTCCCGAGCCGCAGATGCCGAGGGCCGGGGTTTCACCGATGGTGTGCACGCGCACGTCGTCGTCGACGCGGACACGATCGATCGCGCCCAGGGCGCCCCGCATCCCATGCTTGATCTGCGCCCCCTCGAGGGCGGGACCGGCCGGCGCCGACGCCGCCCACAGACGATCGCGCGAGCCGAGGATGACCTCGCCATTCGTCCCGATGTCGACGGCCACCCGGATGTCGGGGCTCGCATAGAGCCGGGTGGCGAGGGTGACCGCCACCGCGTCGGCGCCCACGAACCCGGCGACGATCGGGAGCAGGCAGACTTGCGCGTCCGGCGGCAGCTTCAGCTTGAGCTCGCGGGCGGGCAGCACGAGCGCGTGGCGCATCACGGGCGCGTAGGGGGCGAGCCCGACCCACGAGGGATCGATGCCGAGGAGCAGGTGGTGCATGCACGTGTTGCCGACGACCACGACCTTGTAGATCCATTTGGCGAGGACGCCCGACTCGCGGCACACGTGCTCGAGGTGCTGGTTGAGGAGCCCGACGATGCGCGTGTGCAGCTTGCGGAGGTTGCCCGGGTTGAACTGGGCGAAGGCGATCCGGGACATGAGGTCGCCGCCGAAGACGGCCTGGGGATTGAGGCTCGACACCGAGGCGAGCTGCTCGCCGGACTGAAGCTCGATGAGCGTGGTCACCACACTGGTGGTGCCGACGTCGATGGCGAGTCCGAACTTCATCAGCGCGGTGTCGCCCGGCTCGACCGCGAGCAGCTGGTCGCCGAAGGTCGTGACGGTCACGGTGCCGCCGTCCGCGCGCAGCGCGGCCGGAAGCGTCGCGAGGACTCCCGGACCCACCGCGCCCACCGTGAGCCCGACCGCGGCCACGAGCTGCTCGAGATCGGACGTCTGATGATGCTCGTCGCGCGGCACGTCGACCTTCACCACCTGCTTGTGGATCCCCGATTCGATGGCGATGCCGGTGCCGACGCCGGGACCGGCGCCCAGGATCTGAAACGACTGCTCCAGCCGCGGGGGATCGACGCGCACCGTGACCGCGTCCGAGAGCGCGCACTGGCAGGCGAGTCGGTAACCCTCGCGGACGAGGTCGTCGCCGAGCTGCAGCTCGTCGGCAATGGTCGGGGGCGGGATGGTGCCGGCCTCGAACTTCACCCGGCACGACGTGCAGCGGCCCCGGCCGCCGCACGTTGCGGTGATGTCGATCCCGCCGGCGTGGGCGGCCTTGAGGATCGTCGTCCCCGGAGCCGCGGTCAGCGTTCGGCGCGCCGCCGCGTCGCCGGCGTCGGTGATGACGGTGAGCGAGACGGCCACGAGCGCTGATTGTACCCTTGCTCGAGGGGGGACCGGCCGGTATGCTCGCGCGGATGACGACGTCCAGCCTCGACGATTTCCGACGACTCGCCCGCACGGCGGGTTTCGACTGGTCCGATCAAGAGCTCCAGGCCCTGCTTCCCGCCTTCGAGCGGAGCGTCGCGCTGCTGCGAAGCCTGGACGACGTCGCCCTCGGCGACCTCGAGCCGACGACCCATTACAGAGTCTTGTCGTGAACCCGCGACCGCGTGCCCCGCTGGCGGTCGGCATCCCGGCGGCGACGCCATGACCGACCTGCACTGGACCTCGATGACGGAGCTGGCGCGGCTCGTCGCCGGCAAGCAAGTCTCGCCGGTCGATGTGGTCCGTGCGCACCTCGAGCGCATCGCCACGCTCGACCCGTCCTTGAAGGCGTTCATCACGGTGTGCGCGGATGCGGCCATGGAAGCCGCGCGCGCCGCCGAGAGCGCGCTCGTCAAGGACGGTCCCGCGGGTCCGCTGCACGGCGTGCCGATCGCGCTCAAGGACCTCTTCAACACGGCCGGCGTGCGCACCACCGGCGGCTCGCGCATCCTGGCCGACTCGGTGCCGTCCGCCGACGCGACGGTGGTGAGCCGGCTGCGCGCGGCCGGAGCCATCGTGCTCGGCAAGCTCAACATGCACGAGTTCGCCTACGGCCCGGAAGGGCTGAACGAGCACTACGGTCACGCGCGCAATCCGTGGGACGCTGCCGCGCAGCGCGTCGCGGGTGGCTCGTCCTCCGGCGCGGGGGTCGCCGTGGCGGCGGGGCTCGCGCCCGGCGCGCTCGGTTCCGACACCGGCGGCTCGATCCGGATCCCGGCGTCGCTGTGCGGGATCACCGGGCTCAAGCCGACGTATGGCCGGGTGAGCCGGGCCGGCGTGCTGCCGCTCGCGTGGTCGATGGACCACGTGGGGCCCATGACGCGCACGGCGGCGGATTGCGCGTTGCTGCTCGGTTCGATGGCCGGTTACGACCCCAAAGACGCGAGCACGAGCGTGCTGCCCGTCCCCGACTACGGGGCGGCGCTCACGGGCGACGTCAAAGGGCTGCGGGTCGGACTGCTGCGCGCGTATTTTCTCGAGTCCGCCGACCCGGAAGTGGCCTCGGCGGTGGAGGCGGCGGCGCAGACGCTCCGGCGGCTCGGCGCGGTCGTGGACGACGCTCAGATCGAGCACGTCGGCCACGTCCCGGCGGCCTCCTTCGCCGTGCTGGCCGCCGAGGCCCTGGCGTATCACGCCGGGTGGCTGCGGACACGGTCGTCGGAGTACGGCCGGGACGTCATCGATCGGCTTCGTCTCGGCGTCGCCGTGTCGGGCGCGGACTACGTCCGCGGTCAGCAGGTGCGCGGGCTCGTGCGGGGCGCGGTGGATCAGGCGCTCGCGCGCCGCGACGTGCTGCTCGCCCCGGCCACGCCGATCGCGGCGCCGACGCTGGGACAGACCGACGTGGTGATCCGTGGCCAGACGGTGGACGTGCGCGCCAGCCTCATCCGGTTCACCCGGCCGTTCAACCTGTCGGGGCACCCCGCGTGCTCGGTGCCGTGCGGGATGACGGCATCCGGGTTGCCGGTCGGCATGCAGCTCGTCGGCCGGCCGTTCGACGAGGCGACCGTCCTCCGCGCGGCGGACGCGTGGCAGCGCGCTACCGATTGGCACGCACGCCGGCCGCCGCTGGCGTGATCCCGGCGCGCGTGACGATCTCGAGGGAGGGTCCGGATGGATGACGTGAGCCTCGACCGGCGGCTCGCCGCGCTGGAATCGCGGCTGGAGCGGTTGGAATCGCTGCTCGGTCGGGTCACCGATCGGCTCGATCAGCCCGGGGTCGACGTCGATGCCGCGCGGTCGAGCATTCAGTCGTGGGTGACCGAATACGTGTCGCTCCGTCTGCAGCAGCTGGTGCCGGAGACCTGCGAGCACGAGCCGGCGCCGGACGTGCCCGCCGAGGGCCCGGTGCTCCCGGGCACGCGCATCCGCTGTACGGACGAGGTCCTGCATCGACTCGGTCGGATTCCGATTCCGTTCGTGCGGCAGATGGTCATGCAGAAAGTGGCCGACACCGCCCGCGCGGAGAACGTGCCGGTGGTCGACGTGCCGTTCTTCGAGCGGGCCGCGACCTTTTGACAGTGCAAGCTCTCGGGGGAGGATCTCCTGAGTGTTCAGCACTGGCAGCAGCACGTGGGCGGTGGACTCCGATTCTGAGCCCGTCCGCGTCCCGATCGAAGACGCGCTCGACCTGCACGCGTTCGCGCCCCGCGACGTCCGCTCGGTCGTCGACGACTACCTGCACGCCGCCGCCGAGCGCGGCTTCACCGAAGTCCGACTGATCCACGGCCGCGGACGGGGCGTGCAGCGCGCCAGCGTGCAAAGCCTGCTCGCGCGCCATCCGCTCGTGCTGAGCTTTGCCGACGCGTCGCCCGAGCGCGGCGGCTGGGGCGCGACGATCGTCCGCTTGCGGTCCGAGCCGCGCCGGAGCTGGTGAAATGGGGGGCCCCGAAATGGCCCCCCATACCCCCCCGGCGCTCGGAGCGCCCCGGCGTAGCCGGGGCACTCCTCGATATCCCAACAGGCTCCCAGCCTAGGCTAGGCCAGAACTAGGACGGAGCTGGGCCCGTCGACGCCGGAGGGGGCGGAGCGCTCTCCGCGGATCAATCTTTGTCGGCGCGCAGGAGAAACTGGCGATCGGTGAAGGCGACGACCGCCGTCTCGGTGAGCTCGAAGGCGAACGCCTGACGGCAGCGGTCCGGCGCCGCCTGGACGAAGGCGTCGAGCTCGGCGCGCGCGGCGGGCGTCATGCGCATTCGCCCCGTCCACTCCTCCCACGGCCGCACCTTGTGGATGAGCCCTTCGTCGATGATGGTGAGCCCGGCGCCCCGCAGCAGCGCCTTCCACTCGACGGCCCGGTACGAGCGCACGTGCGAGGGATCTCGGCGCCGCTCGACCTCGAGGATGAACGCGGCGCAGTCGGAATCGTCGTGGCCGAGGATGTCTTGCAGGAGGAACGTGCCGCCGGGCCGGATCACGCGCGCGATCTCGCGGACGGCGGCGCCGACGTTGGCGAAGTGATGGGCCGCGATCCGGCACGTCACCACGTCGAAGGCGCCGTCGTGGAACGGAAGGCTCTCCACGTTCCCGGCCGCGAATAGGACGTCCGCGCCGCGTGATCGGGTGAAGTCGCGCGCCGCGCGCAGCATCGGCTCGGTGAGGTCATACGCGACGACCCGGGGCGCGACCGCCGTGAAGGCGACGGCGGTGTGGCCGCCGCCGGTGGCGACGTCGAGCACGCGGGAGGGGCGCCGCGCGCGGCCCCAGGCCACCAGTTGCTCGAGGTCGTCGCCCGCCGCGTGGCCGGCACTGGTGACGTACGCCGCCGCGCTCGGCCCGAACTGGGCCTGCACGCGGCTCGCGTGCGTCTCGCTCATGGCGCCTTCTTGGCGCGACGCTCGGTGAGGTGGCGATACAGAAAGTCCGTGTCGAGTGGCGACAGATCGAAAAGGCGGGAGGCCTCGTCGATGAGCTTGACGCTGTCGGCCTGGGCATTGTCGACGAGCTGATCTTCGATCCACTTCACGGCTTGCCTGATCGGGGCTTCACCCGCCATCTCGTCCTCCCACCTGAGGCTTGGACTCGCTACGTGATCTTGGCCCGGCCGGTTCAAGCGGCTACTTGCCGGTCTCCCGCTCGTACTTCGTCTCCCGCTCGTACTTCGTCTTCCACTCCTTGTTCACGTCCTCGATGCCGGGAATGTGCTTGATGGTGGACCACGCGGCGCGCGCGCGACCGCGCATCGCGTACATCAGGGTCTCGCTGATCTCGTCCTCGGTGGCGCCGGCTTGCTTCGCAGCCGCGAAGCGTCCGGGCACTCAGGACGTGCAGCCGGCCGCCGCCATCGCCGCCAGCGCGACCAGCTGCATGGTCTTGGGGTCGAGCGCCCCTTCCCGGTAGAAGATTCCCGCGAACTCCTTCATCTCGCCCATAGCGTCCTCCACGAACGGGATCGAACGGTGCCGCCATTATACCGGCACCACCCCGGCGCGACACCCGTCCCCCCCCCCCGCGGGCCCGGGGTTTCCCGGGGGCGATTGGCCGGGGCCACGCCGTACCAATTGGGGCTTGACCTTTGCCGTTTCAGAGCAAAAATGGTCTAGTGAGGATCGGTGTGAACATCACCCTCGATCGCAGCCAGCCGGTGCCGCTCGCGCGGCAGCTCCAGACGCATCTCGAGCGTCTGATGCGCGAGGGGCTCCTGCGGCCCGGCGTGAAGCTGCCGGCGACGCGGGAGCTCGCGCGCGACCTCGGCGTGAACCGTGCCACCGTGGTCCTCGCGTACGAGGAGCTGGTGGCGGCGGGATGGGCGCGCTCGCACGTGGGGCAGGGAACGTTCGTGGCCGAGCGCGCCGGCGACGGGTCCGACGGCCCGCCGCGCCCGGCGCCGGCGCGGGCCCCGATCGACTGGTCCGGGCTGTTCTCCCGGAGCGCGCACATCGTCGAGGAGCAGCGCCTCCGGGCGCCGGCCCCGCCGGGCGCCGCGCGCGCCGGCCTCATCTCGTTCGCGGGCGGCATGCCGGACAGCGCGCTGTTTCCGACCGACGGCTTCCGCCGGGCGCTGAACCAGGTGATCCGCGAGGAAGGCGCCGACCTCCTTCAGTACTACCCGGCGGCCGGCTATCCGCCGCTGCGCCAGTACCTCTCCACGTACCTGCTGCGCTTCGGGGTGGAGGCGCGGCCGGAAGAGATCCTCATCGTCAACGGCTCGCAGCAGGGCTTCGACCTCATCGCGCGGACGTTTCTGGATCCGGGTGACGTGGTCGCCATCGAGCAGCCGACGTATCCGCGGGCGATGCAGGCCTTCCGCGCTTTCGGCGCGCAGCTGCTCGCCGTGGCGTGGGACGACGGGGGGCCGCGCGCCGACACCTTCGAGCGCCTGCTGGAGCGCCATGCGGCCAAGCTGTTCTACACGCAGCCGAGCGCGCACAATCCGACCGGGCTCTCCATGAGCGAGCCGACGCGCCGGCGCTTGCTCGCCGCGGCCGGCCGACATCAAGTACCAATCGTGGAGGACGGCTTCGACGGCAGCCTTTATTATGGAGAGCGGCCGCAGCGACCGCTCAAGGCCGACGATCGTGACGGCGTGGTGATATACATCGGCACGTTCTCGAAGATCCTGTTCCCGGGCCTTCGGTTGGGCTGGCTGGTTGCGCCCACGCCGGTGCTGGAGCGCTTGCAAGCGGCCAAGCAGCTGGCGGACCTGCACACGAGCGCGCTGCTGCAAGCGGCCGTGCACCGGTTCTGCGCGCGCCGGCTCCTCGACCGTCACGCCCAGCGCGTCGCGCGCGAGTACGCGCGCCGGCGGGGTCTGCTGCTGGAGGCGCTGGGGAAACGGATGCCGGACGGCGTGACGTGGACGGAGCCCTCGGGTGGGTTCTCGCTGCTGCTGACGCTTCCGCCCGCGCTGAACGCGCGAGCGCTGCTGCCCCGCGCGATCGAGCGTGGCGTCGCCTTCACGCCGGGCGACGTGTTCTTTCTCGAGCGCGGCGGCGAGGGCACCCTGCGGCTGTCGTTCTCGTCGGTGGCGGCGGCCAAGATCGACGATGGCGTGCGGCGCTTGGCGGACTCGATCCGTGAAGCCATTCGGCGCCCGGTGAGCCGCCGGCCCGAGCGCGCGGCCGTCCCGGTGGTGTGAAGGGCGACGATTCCCGTGCCGGCCATCGGTCCGGCGTGTCGGGCGGGAGCGGCGGTTGGTCTCGCGGACGTGGGATGGATAGACGAAAGGAGAGGGTCATGACGGAGCTGAACGGATTGCGGGTGGCGGATCGCAAGCACATCGGCCTCGCCGAGATGCTCAAGGGCGGAGTCATCATGGACGTCACCAATGCCGAGCAGGCGAAGGTTGCCGAGAAAGCGGGGGCGGTGGCGGTGATGGCGCTCGAGCGCGTACCCTCGGACATCCGGCGCGATGGAGGCGTCGCGCGGATGGCCTCGGTGCGGAAGATCAAGGAGATCCAGGAGACGGTGTCGATCCCGGTCATGGCCAAGGCCCGCATCGGTCACTTCGTCGAGGCGCAGATCCTGGAGGCGCTGGCCGTCGACTACATCGACGAGTCCGAGGTGCTGACGCCGGCCGACGAGCACTTCCACATCGACAAGTACGCGTTCTCGATTCCGTTCGTGTGCGGCGCGCGCGATCTGGGCGAGGCGCTCCGCCGCATCGGCGAAGGCGCGGCGATGATCCGGACCAAAGGCGAGGCGGGCTCCGGGAACATCGTCGAGGCCGTGCGCCACATGCGCGCGCTGGTGAGCGGGATCAAACGCCTCACCACGCTGGGCGACGAGGAGCTGATGACGGAGGCCAAGAACCTCGGCGCACCCTACGAGCTCGTGCGCTGGGTGGGCAAGCACGGCAAGCTGCCGGTGCCGAACTTCTCGGCGGGTGGCATCGCCACCCCGGCCGACGCGGCGCTCATGATGCAGCTCGGGGCCGAGGCCGTCTTCGTCGGCTCGGGCATCTTCAAGTCGAAGGACCCGGCGGCGCGAGCGGACGCCATCGTGCGCGCCACCACCCACTTCCGGGACCCGAAGGTCCTCGCCGAAGTGAGCGTCGATCTCGACGAGGCGATGGTCGGTCTCGACATCCGCAAGCTCCCCGAGCAGGACCTGCTGCAGACGCGCGGCTGGTAGCCACTGGTGAGGATCGGCGTCCTCGCCCTCCAGGGCGACTTCGACCTGCATCGCAAGGCCCTCGCGCGCGTCGCCGCGCACGGGGGCCTTGGCGAGCCGGTGGAGTCGGTGGAGGTGCGCAAGCCCGAGCAGCTGGCCGATCTCGACGGACTCATCATTCCTGGCGGTGAATCGACCACGCTCCTGAAGCTGATAAACGATTGGGGGTTCCCGCCCGCGCTGGCGGACTTCCACGCCCGGGGCAAGCCGATCTTCGGGACCTGCGCCGGGCTCATCCTGCTCGCGCGCGAGGTGGAGAACCCGCGCCAGGCTGCCCTCGGATTCATCGACGTCGGCGTGGAGCGCAACGCCTACGGTCGCCAGCGCGAATCCTTCGAGACGCGCGAGGTCGCCGATCTGGACGGGCCGCGGTCGGTCGAGATGGTGTTCATCCGCGCGCCGCGCATCCGGCGCGTCGGGCCCGACGTCAGCGTGCTGGCCCGCCAGGGCGGCGATCCCGTCATGGCCACGCAGGGCCCGGTCCTGGTGGCGACGTTTCATCCCGAGTTGACCGACGATCCGTCGGTGCACCGCTACTTCTGCGGGATGGTCCAGCGAAGCCGGGGCCCCCGGGTCGGGCCAGCCGAGCCGGCCGGCCGAGGGGCATCGCGATGATCTTCCACGGCTACTACGCCGAGGTTCCGCGCGAGGACGTGGAGCGCTTCGTGGAGGTCCAGGAGCTCGGGCGACTCGTCACGGTCGGCGCGGACGGGACGCCGCACGTCGGGCTCTATCCGTTCGTTCATGGTGGGGACGAGGTCGAGCTGCACCTGGTGCGGGCCGACGAGCAGATCGCCGATCTGAAGCAGCGGCCCCGGTGCGCGTTCGAAGTCGACGAGGTGCTGGCCGTGATTCCGTCGTACTGGGTGAGCCCACAGTACGCCGGCTCGGCCACGGCGTATCACCGCACCGTGATCCTCGAATGCACGGCGACCGTGGTGGAGGATGCCGAGGCCGTCGCTGCGCAGCAGGTGCGGCTGCTGGCCCGCTATCAACCCGAGGGCGGATTCCGGGCGGTGGACCCGACCGACCCGCTCTACGCCGGCGCGCTCGCCCAGTTGGCCGCCGTGCGGCTCGAGATCGTGCGGCGGCGGGTCAAATGGAAGCTCGGTCAGAACCGGCCGCCGGCGGTGCGCCGCCGCGTGGCCGAGGCCCTGCGCGCGCGCGGGCGCGCCAACGACGTACGCGCCGCCGAGGCGCTCGAGTGGACGCTCGAGCACGCGGCGTCGCCGGGAAGCGAGCAGACATAGGAAGCGGAATAGTCCGCAAGATGATCCGGTCCACGCCGGCGCGCGGCTATGCGGGCTGCTGCCATGCCATCGCGGCGTTGAACCTCACGGACCGGCTGGGTGAGATCAAGCTGCCGACGCTGGTCATCGTGGGCGAGGACGACCCCGGCACGCCGGTCGCCGCGGCGCGAGTCATCCACGAGGGCATCAAGGGCTCGCAGCTCTCGATTCTCAAGTCCGCCGCGCATTTGGCGAACATGGAGCAGCCGGAAGCGGTCACGCGTGCGGCCACGGGGTTTCTCGCGGCACAGGGCTAGCGTCGCTACGCCCGCGATTGCCCCCCGGGGAAAAGTATTGACAGGTCGTGGTCAGACCCTTATCTTTGGCGGTCAGACCAGCCGACCAGTCGAACCGTCTCGGCGCGACCGTTGAGGAGGAGCGCATGGCAGCACTGATCGTCGAAGTTGTCTATCGGGGCATCTTTCAGAAGAACTTGGCCGCCCGGATGGTTCGCGGCGTCGTCTTATCGGCCCGCAAGTCCGACCGGTGGGGCATCGCCTTCGGACGGTACGGCGACAGCCCGCAGCGGAATGGCATCCCCGCCAAGGACTTCGCGATCGTCGCCGATACCAAGGAAGAGCTCGAGCAGAACATGGCCCGCTACGAGCCCAAGCACGTCGACGTGACCATCTGTGTCGACGACACGCTGTCCAAGGGCGTCGAGTCCTGGGCCTGGTATGGCCTGCAGCCGATCAACCGCTTGACCGTCCCGGGCGGCACGGTCCTGATGACCTCGCTGCAGTCGTACGAAGAGCTGTTGAAAGACATTCACAAGCGGGACACGCCGTACCATCTCGCGCTCATTCGGGCGAAGGCCTCGTTCTCGGGCCTCTGGGTCTACAAGGAGGACCACACCGAGGTCCGGATCCTGGGCGCGCTCGCGAAGATCGCACCGGCGTTCCTCAGCCTCGACGGGGTCTCCCAGGCCATCGCGGAGATGGAGTGGGGCTCCGATCTGAAAGTCGCATCGGCCCGCAAGGCCCACGATCGGCTGGAGAGCCGCGAGGTCAAGCCGACCGATGGCAACCCCGAGATCCCGTACTCCTTCGAGCTGCCACGGTGGTGGGAGATGCGCGAGGGTGTCACCATCCCCGCTATCCCCATCGGCAAGCCCAAGGAAGGCGGGAAGGGGTACGTGCCGGAGCGCAACCCGTACTTCAAGAAGTACACGACCCGCAGCATGCGTCCGGTGATCGACTTCGACACCTGCGTGAAGTGCAACCTCTGCTGGATCGCCTGCCCCGACTCCGTCTTCGACGTGATGCCGGACGGGACCTTCGACCCCGCCATGGAAGCCTGCTGCGGCTGCGGCGTGTGCGAGGCGGTGTGCCCGGTCGAGCACTGCGTGACCATGGTCAACGAGTCGGCCTTCGAGGACAACGCCAGCCAGTGGGACATGTGGCGGAAGGACAAGCCCGCCTACAAGACCTGGATGCTGGGCAAGATCGGCGACAAGAAGACCACCGTCCGCTCCCACGGCTTCCGCTTCCGCGGGCAGTACGAGGAAGAGATCAAAACGGAGCTGGACAGCGGTGGCGTTGAGATCACGGCGGGCATCCCCGGCGAAAACGCCAAGCACAAGACGGTCTAAGGAGAAGGCGCGATGGCAGTAGCGACCCCGACGGCAGCGGCCGTCAGCGACGATAAGGAGCTCCTGATCTCCGGCAGCGAGGCGGTGGCGGAGGCGCTGACGCTCGCCGACATCGACGTGGTCACCGCCTATCCGATCCGCCCGTACGACACGGTCATGCAGGCGATCGCCAAGAAGATCTCCGGCGGCCAGCTCGTGGCCGAGTACATCGTGGCCGAGGGCGAGCACAGCCAGTTCGAGATCGTGAAGCACGCCTCGACCGTGGGCGCGCGCGTCTTCTGCGGCTCGTCCGGCGTGGGCTGGGCGTACGCGATGGAGTGTCTGGTGGTGACGCCGCCCCTGCGCGTTCCCATGCTGGCGCTCGTCGGCAACCGCGCGCTCGACGATCCCGGCGCCTTCGGCGTCGAGCACAACGACGCACTCTTCGTGCGCGATCTCGGCTGGATGCTCTGCTGGATCGACTCCTCGCAGGAGGCGCTCGACACCACGCTCATCGGCTATCGGGTGGCGGAGGACCGGCGGGTCTTCCTGCCGCTGGCCATCTCCGCCGACGGCGCGTTCCTGACCCACTCCCAGGCGATCACCATGGTGCCGCCCAAGAGCAAGGTGGACCGGTTCCTGCCCCGCTACGACCGGGGCGACCTGCAGCTGCATCCCGACAATCCGATCACGGTGGCCCCGCAGGCCAACGAGGACTGGGTCATCGAGATCCGCCGGCAGAACAACGAGGCGATGACGCGGGCCTACACCGTCATCGAGGAGGCGTACGCCGACTTCCGGCGGATCTTCGGCCGCGGGCCCGAGAACCCGTGGTTCGAGGAGTACATGACGGAGGACGCCGACGTCATCCTCGTCGGCATGGGGACCATCTCGCTGCCCATCAAGGTGGGCATCCGCAACATGCGCGCCCAGGGCAAGAAGGTCGGCCTGCTCCGCCTGCGCTGGTTCCGGCCGTTCCATACCGAGAAGCTGGTGGCGGCGCTGTCCAAGGCCGGCGCGATCGGCGTCATCGACCGCGACTACTCCTTCGGCTCGCCCTTCGGGTCGGGCGTGGTGGCCAACGAGATCCGGGCGGCCATGTACAACTCCGAGCGGCGACCGCCGCTGCTGAGCTTCATCTGCGGACTCGGCGGCCGCGAGGTGACGCTCGAAGACGTCAACAAGGCGGCCGACCTCTGCTACAGCGCGGCGAAGTCGGGCAAGTCGGACACCAAGACCCACTGGCTTGGCGTGCGCGAATAGGAGACGACCAGATGGCCGAGACGACGTTCACCAACTCGACGCAGGTACTGGAGCCCTTCAAGGGCATCAAGAAGGTCACCATCGAGGAGTACTTCACCTCGGGCCACCGCACGTGTCAGGGCTGCGAGTCGGCGCTGGTGATGAAGCTCATGGTGAAGGCGGCCGGCCCCCGCACGATCGTGCTGGGCTCGACCGGCTGCATGTACGTCGCGAACACGACCTATTACACGACGCCGTGGGTGGTGCCCTGGATGCACACCCAGCTCGGCTCTTCGGGCTCGGCGGCGCTGGGGACGGCGGCCGGTCTCAAGGCGCTGATGAAGAAAGGCAAGATGAAGGCGGAGCCGATCAACGTGATCGCGTTCTGCGGTGACGGCGGCGGCGCCGACATGGGGATCGGCGCGATCTCGGCCACGCTCACGCACAAGGAGTACAACTCGCTGATCCTGCTCTACGACAACGAGTCGTACGCCAACACCGACATCCAGATCTCCGGGATGTCGCCCTACGGCGCCCACACGACGTTCAGCCCTCCCGGCAAGGCCATCCGGATCATCCACACCCGCTGGAAGAAGAACATGGCCGGCATGATGGCCGCGGGGCACCCGGAGTGCCGGTACGTGGCCACCGTGTGCGCCTCGTACGCCGTCGAGATGATGAACAAGGTGCGGCGCGCCCTCACCATCGGGGGCCCGACCTTCATCCACTCGCTCGACCCCTGCCCGAAGGGCTGGGACTACGATCCCATGCTCTCCCACGAGCTGGGCGAGCTCGCCATCGAGACCGGCATCTTCCCTCTCTACGAGGTGGAAGACGGGGTGCTGAAGTACTACGGCAAGACCAAGGCGATCGTCGACGGTCGCAAGCGCAAGCCGGTGCGCGAATATCTGTTGAAGCAGGGCCGGTTCGCCCACTTCATCGAGGAGGACCTCGAGTACTTCCAGGCGAAAGTGGACGAGATGTGGGACAAGTGGGAGATTCCGGCGGTGGTGCCGTTCCGCCGACTGGAGTCGACGCGGGCTGCCCTGGGCGTGAAGTAACAGGTCGCGGGGGCTTCACCGACACCGTGAACGCGCGGGGCCAGGAGCGGAACGCCACCCGGCTCCGCGGTGTTTTAGTGGGCAATCCCAGAGTTCAATCGAGGAGGGCCACACGATGACACAGGCGTCACGCCTCCGTCCCTGGCTGCTGGCCGTTCTGCTCGTCGCCGCTTGCGCCGTCCCCGCGGATGCCGCCTGGGAACCCACCAAGCCGATCGAGTTCGTGATCCCGGCCGGCACCGGTGGCGGCGCCGACCAGATGGCCCGCCTCATCGCCGGACTCGCCGAGAAGCACAAGCTCACCCCGCGTCCGATCATCGTCGTCAACAAGTCCGGGGGAGCGGGCGCCGAGGGCTTCCTGCACGTCAAGGGCAAGAAGGGCGACGCCCATACCATCATCATCACGCTCTCCAACCTCTTCACCACGCCGCTGCACACGGGCGTGCCCTTCAACTGGAAAGACCTGACGCCGGTCGCCCGCCTGGCCCTTGACCGGTTCATCCTCTGGGTGAACGCGGAGACCCCGTACAGGACGGCCAAGGAGTACCTGGCCGCGGTGAAGGAGAAGGGCGGCACCATGAAGATGGGCGGCACCGGCTCCGCCCAGGAGGACCAGATCATCACCATCCAGATCGAGCAGGCCCTGGGGGTGAAGTTCACCTACGTTCCGTTCAAAGGCGGCGGCGAGGTGTGCGTGAACCTGGTCGGCAAGCACGTGGACTCCACCGTGAACAACCCCATCGAGTGCGTGAGCCACTGGAGGGCGGGCCGGGTGCGGCCGCTCGCCGTCTTCGACCCCGAACGCATCCCCGACCCCGACTGGAAGGACATCCCCACCGTCAAGGAGGCCCTCGGCCTCGACATCCAGTACAACATGCTCCGCGGGATCTTTGGTGCCCCCGACATGCCGAAGGAAGCGGTGGAGTGGTACGTCGGCTTCCTGAAGAAGGTCGGCGACACCCAGGAGTTCAGGGAGTACCTTGGCAAGGGCGCCCTCAAGCCCGCCTTTATGACCGGAGCCGAGTACGTGAAGTGGCTGGAGGGGGCCGAGCAGCTGCACAAAGATCTGATGCAGAAGGGCGGACTGCTCAAGAAATAAATGCGGACCGCGGACGTCATCACGGCCGCGGTGGTGATGCTGCTGGGGGGCGTCGTGCTGTACGACGCCCTCCGGCTCGGCATCGGTTGGGGTACGGACGGACCCAAGAGCGGGTTCTTCCCGTTTTGGCTCGCCCTCGTCATGGTCGTCGTGAGCGCGGCCATCCTGATCCGCGCCGCCCGCCGTCCAGACGGGGCAGCCTTCGTGAGTCGGCAGCGGCTCGCCCCGGTGCTCAAGGTCCTGGCGCCGGCGGCCGGCATGGTGATCCTCACCCAGGCTGCCGGCCTCTACGTCGCCTCCGCCCTTTACCTGGGGTTCTACATGCGGTGGGTGGGCCGGCACGACTGGCGCGCGGTGGTCGCCCTGTCGGTGTTCGTGCCCGTGGTGACCTTCCTCATCTTCGAGCGCTGGTTCCTGGTGCCGATGCCCAAGGGGCTGCTCGAGACCTGGTTGGGTTACTGAGCGGTGGGGATCGAGAACCTCCTTCTCGGTTTCTCCGTCGCCATCACGCCGACCAACCTCCTGGTGGCGGTGCTCGGCATCCTGCTCGGGACGATCATCGGGGTCCTGCCGGGGCTGGGAGGCGCCAACGGTGTCGCCATCTTATTGCCCCTGACGTTCACGATGCCGCCGACCTCGGCGATCATCCTGCTCACGTCGCTGTACTGGGGCGCGCTCTTCGGGGGCGCCATCACCTCGATCCTGTTCAACATCCCCGGCGAGCCATGGTCGGTGGCCACCACCTTCGACGGCTACCCGCTGGCCCGCCAGGGTCAGAGCGGGCAGGCGCTCACCGCCGCCTTCACCTCCTCGTTCGTCGGCGCCTTGTTCTCCATCGTGCTCATCACGCTGTTCGCGCCGGTGCTGGCGGAGGTCGCCCTCAAGTTCGGGCCGCCGGAGTTCTTCGCCATCCAGCTGCTGACGTTCTCGAGCTTCGTGGGCCTGGGCGGCGGCGACCCGCTCAAGTCGCTGGTGTCGATCCTCATCGGCTTCATCCTGGCCGCGGCCGGTCTGGACATCGTCACCGGCCAGCTCCGCCTCACCTTCGGCTTCACCGATCTGATGAAGGGCTTCGACTTCATCGTGGCCGTCATCGGCCTCTTCGGGATCGGGGAGATCCTGCTCTCGGTGGAAGAGGGGCTGAGGTTCCGGGGCGCGAAGACGACGATGAATCTCCGCGTGGTGTTGGACACCTGGCGGATCCTCCCGCGCTATTACCGCACGTTCGTGCGCGGCTCCTTCATCGGGTTCTGGATGGGCTTCAAGCCGGGCGGCGCCACCCCCGCCTCCTTCATGAGCTACGCGTTCGCCAAGCGGTTCTCCCGGCATCCGGAGCGGTTCGGCAAGGGCGAGATCGAAGGCATCGTGGCCCCGGAGACGGCGGCCCACGCCGCCGGTGTCGCGGCCATGCTCCCGATGATCACGCTCGGCATCCCGGGATCGCCGACGGCGGCGGTGATGCTGGGCGGACTGATCATCTGGGGGCTGCAGCCCGGACCGATGCTGTTCAAGGACAACCCGGAGTTCGTGTGGGGCCTCATCGCGAGCATGTACACGGGCAACATCATCGGCGTGCTGATGGTGCTGGCGTTCGTACCGTTCTTCGCTTCGATCCTCCGCATTCCGTTCGCGATCCTGACCCCGCTCATCGTGGTCATCTGCGCCATCGGCGCCTATGCCGTCCACAGCAGTATGATCGACATCTGGTACATGCTGATCTTCGGCGTCGTCGGCTACGTCTTCAAGAAGCTCGACTACCCCCTGGCGCCACTCGTGCTGGCCCTCGTGCTCGGTGACCTCGCCGAGAACGCGCTCCGCCAGAGTCTGATCATGTCCCAGGGGTCGCTCGCGATCTTCTTCACGCGGCCGATCGCCGCGGTCATCACCGCGGTCGCCCTCCTCTTCTTCGCGCTGCCGGTCGTGACGCCGTGGTGGCGGCGGGTGCGCGGGGTCGCGAGCGCCGCGGCGCCCGGCAAGACCTGAGGGCCGAACGTGACCTTCCCCAATCTCGCCGATCCCGACTTCTGGGTCCGCTGGGTCAAGATCGTCGTCATCGACCTGCTGCTGGCCGGGGACAACGCCCTGGTGATCGCGCTGGCGGTCCGCACGCTGCCGCGCCGCCAGCAGCTCCTCGGTCGGATGTGGGGCACCGCCGGCGCCGTCGTCCTGCGCCTGGTCTTCATCGCGATCGTCACGGTTTTGCTGCGCGTCCCGCTTCTCCAGTTCGTCGGCGGGCTCGTCCTGGTCTGGATCGCCTTCAAGCTCGTCCGGTCGGACACGGGGGGCGAAGAGGGCGGTCAGGCCCGGCACGGGACGACGCTCCTGGGGGCGATCTGGATTATCATCGTCGCCGACGTCACGATGAGTCTCGACAACGTGATCGCGGTGGCGGGGGCGGCGCACGGCGACCTCTTCCTCGTCGCCTTCGGCATTGCGCTGTCGATCCCCATCGTGGTGTGGGCGAGCGGCGTTCTCGCCCGGCTGATGAACCGATACGCCTGGATCGTCTGGGCCGGCGGAGGTGTCCTCGGCGAGGTGGCGGGTGACATGATGATCCACGACCGCGTCGTGTACGAGCGGCTCGGCGGCGTCGCCGACGTCGTGAACTATCCCCTGCGGATCGTCCTGTTCACGACGATCACCGCGCTCGGGTGGTGGCTGGCGCGCGAGAGCCGCGTGGCCGAGCGAGCCTGACGTGAGCGGGGAAGATCGGCGACGGACCGATCCCGCCGCGCCGCGGTGGGAGATGGGCATCGAGCCCATCAAGTCCACCCGCATCTACGAGGAGATCGTCCGGCAGATCAAGCAGATGATCTCCGAGGGCCGGCTCAAGAGCGGGGACCAGCTTCCGCCCGAGCGCGACCTCGCCGAGAAGTTCGTGGTGAGCCGGACGTCGGTCCGGGAGGCGCTGCGCGCGCTCGAGAGCGTCGGCCTCATCGAGATCCGCGCCGGGGAAGGCACGTTCGTCCGGAGGGTGTCGGTGGAAGCCCTCATCGAACCGCTCGCGCTGGTCATGCTCTCGCAACGTGAAGCCATCGGCGAGCTCTTCGAGGCGCGCCACCTGCTGGAGCCGGCGATCGCGCGACTGGCCGCTCGACGGGCCACCCCGGAAGAGATCGACGAGATGACGCGCATCCTGGAGGAGCAGGCGAAGGAGATCGCGGCCGGCCGCAACGGACTGGCGCAGGACGCGGCGTTCCACGCCGCCATCTCGTCCGCCGCTCACAACCGCGCGATCACCCGGGTGGTGCACGCCATCATGGACATGCTCGCGCAGAGCCGGGAAGAATCGCTGAACACGCCGGGCCGCCCGACGCGCTCGCATCAGGATCATCAGCGCGTGCTCGCCGCCATCGCGCAGCACGACGAGGAGAGCGCCGCGAACGCGATGCTCGAGCACCTGGTCGCGGTGGAAGGACTGGTCCTCGGGCCCCCGCGCGGCGCGCCACCGAATCGGACCGCGCGGCCTTGACGCCATCGGGTGTCGCGAGTAAGGTGTGATGATCATGCCGCAGATCACGCCGCGGGCGCTACTCCTGGACCTGTTGATTCTGGTCCTGCCGGGCCTGCCCGGAGCATCCGCGGCATAACACGACCCCGGATGCCACGGGCAGGATGACCGGCCCGTGGCTGAGAAAAAAGGGCCACGGGTTGGAAGACCCGTGGCCCTTCGTTTTTTGGGCGGCCCGAGAGGCGAACGTTCAGCCCGACACGCGACGGTTCGACCCGCGCGACGGCGAGTGGAAGGAAGGTGAGGGCGGCCGATGGCGAGCGGGACGGCAGTGGCGCCAGCGTCTCGAAAGATTGACACTGGTGTGCGCCATCCGATAGTCTTGAAAGACTTTTTCCGCCGTCCGGTACGGAGACCCACGCCCATGGCCAAGTACGTCTACTCCTTCGGGTCCGGCAAGGCTGAAGGCTCGTCTCTGATGCGCAACCTTCTCGGGGGCAAGGGTTGCGAGCTTGCCGAGATGACGAACCTCGGGATCCCGGTCCCCCCCGGGTTCACCATCACCACCCAGGCCTGGGTGCACTACAACCGCGCCGGCCGTCAGTGGCCCGAAGGGTTGTGGGATCAGATCGTGGAGGGCCTCACGTGCCTCGAGCACGACGCCGGGCTCGTGCTCGGCGACCCGCAGCGCCCGCTCCTGGTCTCGGTACGCTCCGGCGCGCGCGTCTCGATGCCGGGCATGATGGAAACCGTCCTCAACCTCGGCCTCAACGATCAAACGGTCGAGAGCCTGGCCGCCTGGACCAAGAACGACCGGTTCGCGTGGGATTGCTACCGGCGGTTCATCACGATGTTCGCCAACGTGGTCCTGGGCATCCGGCGCGAGGCGTTCGACGAGCACCTCGATGCGCTGAAGGCGCGCCTCGGCGTCAAGACCGATCCCGAGGTGCCGGCCGAGGAGCTCCGCAAGCTGTCCCAGACGTTCAAGGATCTGGTTTCCGAGCGCACCGGCGAGCCGTTCCCTCAAGACCCCCGTGATCAGCTCGGGCGCGCCGTCAACGCCGTGTTCAACTCGTGGTTCGCCAAGAGGGCGGTGGAGTACCGCCGCATCCACGACATCCCGGCCGACTGGGGCACCGCGGTCACCGTGATGTCGATGGTCTTCGGGAACCTGGGCGAAACGTCGGGCACCGGCGTGGGATTCACGCGCGACCCCCGGACGGGTGAGCGGACCTTCTATGCCGAGTTCCTCGCCAACGCGCAGGGCGAGGACGTGGTGGCGGGCATCCGCACCCCCGAGCACATCGATGGCCTCAAGCGGCGGATGCCGAAGATCTACGGCGAGCTGCTCGCTATCGCCGACCGCCTGGAGCGTCACTACAAGGACATGCAGGACATCGAGTTCACCATCCAGGAGGGCAAGCTGTACCTCCTGCAAACTCGGTCGGGCAAGCGGTCGGCGCGCGCGGCGGTGCGGGTCTCGGTCGACCTCGTGCGCGAGACCGTGATCGATCAGCACACGGCGTTGCTGAGAGTCCGCCCACGAGACCTCGAGCAGATCCTCCACGCGGGCTTCGACGAGGCGGGCAAGCGCCGCGCCATCGCCGATGGGCGGCTGCTCGCGCGCGGGCTGCCGGCGGCGCCCGGCGCCGCCGTCGGGCATGCGGTGTTCGACGCGGACCGAGCGGTGGAGCAGGCGAAGGCGGGCCAGAAGGTCATCCTGGTGCGTCCGGAGACGTCGCCGGAGGACATTGCCGGCATGTATGCGGCCGAGGGGATCGTGACCGCCCGCGGCGGCCGCACCTCGCACGCGGCGGTCGTCGCGGTCGGCATGGGAAAACCCTGCGTGGTGGGGGCGAGCGACGTCGTTGTGGATGAGGAGGCGCGGCTGTTCCGCGCCGGCGGCCGCACCGTGCGCGAGGGCGACATCATCTCGGTCGACGGCTCCACGGGTGACGTCATCGTCGACGCGATGGTGACCATCGAGCCCGGCCTGCGCGACGAGTTCAAGGAGTTCCTGGGCTGGGCGGATCGCTATCGCACCCTCGGTGTTCGCGCGAACGCCGACACCCCGGAAGACGCCCGCAAAGCCCGCGAGTTCGGCGCCCAGGGCATCGGTCTCGTGCGGACCGAACACATGTTCTTCGCCAGCGACCGGATCCCTATCATGCGCGAGATGATCATGGCCGCCGATCCGCTCGCGCAGCAGGCGGCGCTGGACAAGCTGATGCCGTTTCAGCGCGAGGACTTCATCGGGATCTTCCGCGCCATGGATGGGTTGCCCGTTACGATCCGGCTGCTCGATCCGCCGCTGCACGAGTTCCTCGCGAATCCGAAAGAGTATCGGGAGATGATCGAGGAGCGCGCGCGGCTCGACGCGCTCAACATGAACCCGGCGCGCAAGGCGGCGCTGGATGAGAAGCTCGCCAAGCTCGACTCGCTGCGCGAGGCCAACCCGATGCTCGGCCACCGCGGCTGCCGGCTCGGCATCACCTCGCCGAAGATCTATGGCATGCAGGTCCGGGCCATCATGGAAGCGGTCTGTACCGTCGCCGAGCAGGGCGGGAAGGTGGAGCCGGAGATCATGATCCCGCTCACCGGCACCGTCGGCGAGATGAAACTTACCTACAAGCAGACCAAGGAAGTCGCCGACGGCATCCTGGCCGAGCGCGGGGTGCCGGTGAAGTACACGATCGGCACCATGATCGAGGTGCCGCGGGCCGCGCTCATCGCCGACAAGATCGCCCAGGACGCCGAGTTCTTCTCGTTCGGCACCAACGACCTCACCCAGCTGACCTTCGGCTACAGCCGCGACGACGTGGCGAAGTTCCTGCCCGACTATCTGCAGAAGGGCCTGCTCCAGCACGACCCGTTCTCGGTGCTCGACCAGGAGGGCGTCGGCGAGCTCGTCAAGATCGGGATCGAGCGGGGCCGGCGCACCCGTCCCGATCTGAAGATCGGGATCTGCGGCGAGCATGCCGGCGAGCCCGCCTCCGTCGAGTTCTGTCACCGTGTCGGCATGACGTACGTGTCGTGTTCGCCGTTCATGATTCCCATTGCCCGCCTGGCCGCCGCCCAGGCGCGCATCCGCGAGCGCGAAGCGGCCCCCGGGGACGCGCGTGCCTGACGTATTGACTCGCCGCATCGCGCAGATCGAGGCGCGCCACGGGTTCCCGGGGGCGCTTCCGAACGCAGGGGATCGAGGAGTGCCACAGCTTCGCCGGAGCGCGCCGAGCGTTGGGGGTATGGGGGCCATGTCGGGGCCCCGCGGGCACGCAAAACGGAAGACGAGGAGCGCCCCGGGTACCCCGGGGCGCTGCCGAGCGGTTGGGGGTATGGGGGCCATGTCGGGGCCCCGCGGGCACGCAAAACGGAAGACGAGGAGCGCCCCGGGTACCCCGGGGCGCTGCCGAGCGGTTGGGGGTATGGGGGCCATGTCGGGGCCCCCATGTCTATAGGAGGACCGGTGGTGAAAATGCCAGGTGCGCGCATCGTGCTGGAAGCCCTCAAGCGGGAGGGCGTGGACCTCATCTTCGGGCTGCCCGGAGGCGCCGTCCTGCCCATCTACGACGCTCTCTACGACTTCGAGGGCATCCGGCATATTTTGGTCCGTCAGGAAGCGGCGGCCGGCCACGCGGCCGAGGGTTACGCGCGGACGTCGGGCAAGGTCGGTGTCTGCCTGGTGACCTCGGGTCCCGCGGCCACCAACCTCGTGACCGCGCTGCAGGACGCCCTCATGGACTCGATTCCCATCGTCGCGTTCACGGGGCAGGTGCCCACGCACCTGATCGGCAACGACGCGTTCCAGGAGGCCGACAACGTCGGCATCACCCGGCCCTGCACCAAGCACAACTTCCTGGTGAAGGACGGCAAGGATCTCGGGCCGATCATCCGCGAGGCGTTCCACATCGCCGCGACCGGGCGCCCGGGGCCGGTCCACGTCGACCTGCCCAAGGACATCCTCGTCAAGGAAGCCGAGCTCATCTGGCCGGAGCGGGTCCATCTCCGCTCGTACAACCCGACCTACGACGGCCATCCCGGCCAGATCAAGCGCGCGGCCCGGCTGGTGGTGACCGCGCGCCGGCCGGTCCTCTACGTGGGCGGCGGCGTGATCTCGGCCGACGCGCACGAGGAGCTGCGCGAGCTGGCGGAGCTGACGCAGATCCCGGTCACCACCACGCTCATGGGCCTGGGCGCGTTCCCGTCCGAGCACGCACTCTCCCTCGACATGCTGGGCATGCACGGCACGTACTACGCCAACATGGCGGTCCATCACTCGGACGTGCTCCTCGCCGTGGGCGCCCGCTTCGACGACCGCGTCACCGGCCGCGTGGACGCCTTCGCGCCGAAGGCGGAGATCGTCCACGTCGACATCGATCCGTCCTCGATCTCCAAGAACATCAAGGTCGACGTGCCCATCGTCGGCGATTGCCGGCGCGTGCTCCGCGCTCTGGTGGACGCCGTGCGCGAGGAGCTGGGCAAGCAGACGCCGGCGGCCATGCACGCCGCGCGCACGGACTGGCACGGCCAGATCGCGGAGTGGAAGCGGAACTTCCCGCTGCGCTACGAGTGGAGCGACGACGTCATCAAGCCGCAGTACGTCATCGAGGAGATCTCGCGGCTGACCGGCGGTGAGGCGCTGCTGGTGACGGGCGTGGGCCAGCACCAGATGTGGGCGGCGCAGTACTACCGCTTCAAGCATCCGCGCCACTGGTGCACCTCGGGCGGGCTGGGCACGATGGGCTACGGGCTGCCGACCGCCATGGGCGTGCAGGCCGCGAACCCCGGGCGGCTCGTCGTCAACATCGACGGTGACGGATCGTTTCAGATGAACAGTCAGGAGATGGCCACCTGCTTCACCGAGGGGTTGCCGGTCAAGACCGTGATCATCAACAACGGCGGCCATGGCATGGTCCGGCAGTGGCAGCGCATCATCTACAAGGAGCGCTACTGCGCGATCGACCTGCCCGCCATTCCCGACTGGGTGAAGCTGGCCGAGGCCTACGGCTGCGTGGGGCTTCGCGTCACCAAGCCGTCGGAGGTCGCGCCCGCCCTCGATAAGATGCTGAGTACGCCGGGGCCGTTCATCCTCGACGTGTGCGTCGACAAGGACGAGTGCGTCTTCCCCATGGTGCCCGCCGGTGGCGCCAACACCGACATGATCCTGACCGCGCCCACCCGCGAAGTCCGCGAGCGCGCGGCCAAGTCGCAGACGGGGTTCTGAGCATGGGGACGAACGGGAGCGAGCCGCGCAAGCACACCATCGCCGTCCTGGTGGAGAACAAGTTCGGCGTCCTCTCCCGGGTGGCGGGGCTGTTCTCGGCGCGGGGCTACAACATCGAGAGCCTCTCGGTGGGCGAGACGCTCGACCCCTCGGTGTCGCGGATGACCATCGTGGTCCGGGGCGACGAGTTCGTCATCGAGCAGGTCACCAAGCAACTGCACAAGCTCATCGACGTCATCAAGGTGAGCGATCTCACCGACGACAGCCACGTCCAGCGCGAGCTCGTGCTGGTGCGGGTCAACGCCGAACCGCAGCACCGCGCCGAGATCCTGCGCACCGCCGACATCTTCCGGGCCAAGGTCGTGGACGTGACCGCGGTCAGCTTCGTGCTGGAGGCGACGGGGGAGGAAGGCAAGCTCGAGGCGTTCATCGAGCTGCTGCGGCCGATGGGCATCCAGGAACTGGTGCGGACGGGCACCGTGGCCATCGCACGGGGACCGAAGACGCGCACGCGCAAGGTGGAGACACCGCGCAAGGCGCGCGGGCCGGAGGATCCGCGGGTGGTGGGGTTCGCCGATTAGTTTGATGGGGGGCTCCGGGCGCCCCCCAAGAGAAAGGATGCGTAGCGAATGCCGGCAAAGATCTACTACGACCAGGACGCCGATCTGGGGCTTCTCAAGGGCAAGAAGATCGCCATCATCGGCTACGGCAGCCAGGGCCACGCCCACGCGCTCAACTTGCACGATAGCGGCCAGGACGTGATGGTCGGGCTGTACAAGGGGTCCAAGAGCTGGGCGAAGGCCGAGAAGGACGGGCTGCGGGTGGCCACGGTGAACGAGGCGGCCCAGGCCGCGTCGGTGATCATGATCCTGCTGCCCGACCAGAGCCAGCGTCAGGTCTTCGAATCGGAGATCAGGGGCGGCCTGGGCAAGGGCAAGATGGTGATGTTCGCCCACGGGTTCAACATCCACTTCAACCAGGTGGTGCCGCCCCCCGACGTCGACGTGGCGATGATCGCCCCCAAGGCCCCCGGCCACGTGATGCGCGATCTGTTCACCCAGGGCCCGGGCGTGCCCGCGCTCCTCGCCGTCCAGCAGGACGTGACGGGCAAGGCCAAGGACATCGCGCTCGCCTACGGCAAGGGCGTCGGCTGCACGCGGGCCGGCGTGATCGAGACGACGTTCCGGGAGGAGACCGAGACCGACCTGTTCGGCGAGCAGACGACGCTGTGCGGCGGCATCTCGCACCTCATCAAGGCCGCCTTCGAGACGCTGGTGGAAGCGGGCTACCAGCCCGAGGTCGCGTACTTCGAGTGCATGCACGAGATGAAGCTGATCGTCGACCTGTTCTACCAGGGCGGTCTTGCCTACATGCGCTACTCGGTTTCCGACACCGCCGAGTTCGGGGACTACACGCGCGGGCCGCGCGTGGTGAGCGACGAGACCAAGGCCGAGATGAAAAAGATCCTGGCCGAGATCCAGAACGGCCAGTTCGCGCGGGAGTGGGTGCTCGAGAACCAGGCGAACCGGCCGGCGTTCCTGGCCATGCGCAAGCGGGACGCCGATCACCAGATCGAGGAAGTCGGCCAGCGGCTGCGCGCGATGATGTCCTGGATCAAGCCGCCCCGGATGTGACGATGGCCAAGCTTCCCGTCGCTCGCGAGGGCTGGCCGTTCGTCGCCGTGCCCGCCGTCGTCGCCGGCGCCCTGCTGCTCCTGGGGCGCCGGTTCGGTGCGCTCCCGTTCGCGGCCGCGGCGGTGGCGTCGCTGGGCTTCTTTCGCGATCCCGAGCGCGACGTGCCCGTGCTTCCCAGCGCGGTGCTGGCGCCCGCGGACGGCAGGGTGACCGACGTGAGCGACGCCGTCGACAGCTTCGTGGGCCCGGCCGTCCGGGTGTCGATCTTCCTGTCGCCGCTCGACGTGCACGTCACCCGCGCGCCCATCGGGGGCGTGGTGGTGGACACCGTGTATCGGCCCGGCAAGTTCGTGGCCGCGTATCGGCCCGAGGCCGAGGACAACGAGTCGTGCACGGTGCACATCCAGGGGGAGAACGCACGGGTCACCGTGACCCAGATCGCGGGGGTGGTGGCCCGGCGGATCGTGTGTCGGGTCGGTGCCGGCGACACGCTCGGGCCGGGCGCCCGCATCGGGATGATCCGGTTCGGCTCGCGGACCGACATCCACATGCCGCGCGGCACCGACGTGCGCGTCCGTCCTGGTGACCGCGTCGTCGGTGGAGTCACCGTCATCGGAGTGCTGCCCTGACGACGGCGGCGATCGGCGTCCGGTGGACCGGGTAGTGCGGCGCCACGGCAAGGGCGTGCGGCGGCGGCGCTGGCAGGAGCTTCGCGAGCAGCGCGGTCGCGGGATCTTTTTGCTCCCGAGCTTGCTCACCACCGGCAACCTGTTCTGCGGCTTCTTCTCCATGCTCCTGAGCGTGGACCACCGCTATCAGGAAGCGGCGCTCGCCGTCCTCGTCGCCATGGTGATGGACCTCCTCGACGGCCGCGTCGCGCGGCTCATGAAGGCCACCAGCAAGTTCGGTGTCGAATACGACTCCCTCGCCGACGTCGTGTCGTTCTGCGTGGCGCCGGCGTTCCTGCTCTACTCGTTCGCGCTGTCCCGGCTCGGGCGGCCGGCGTGGTTCGGCGCTTTTCTCTTCGTGATCTGTGGAGCGTTGCGCCTGGCCCGCTTCAACGTGTTCACCGGCACCACCGACCGCCGCTACTTCATCGGCCTCTCCACCCCGGCCGCGGCCGGGGTGGCGGCGTCCACCGTCCTGCTGCTCCAGGGGCAGGAGCTCACGCGCTGGATGCTGGTGGCGATCGCCGTCGGCACCTACCTGGTGGCGATGCTGATGGTGTCGACGTTTCGCTACTGGAGCTTCAAGGAATTCGGCTTCGCCCGGCGCCGCCCCTTCCAGACGCTGCTGGTCGTGGTGCTCGGGGTCATGATCGTGGCCGCCAAGCACGAGGTCTTCCTGTTCGTCCTGTTCGTCGGGTACGCGATCTCCGGACCGGGGCGCCGCCTCGCGGTGGGCCGGACTCCGGTGCCCGCGACCTGCGAGCTCGGGCTCAGGGAGTCATACTGAGGAGGACGTATGGACCGCGTCATCATCTTCGACACGACGTTGCGGGACGGCGAGCAGTCACCCGGCTTCTCCATGAACGCGCTGGAAAAGCTCGAGATGGCCCGCCAGCTCGCCCGCCTGAACGTGGACGTCATCGAGGCCGGGTTCCCGATCTCCTCGGACGAGGACTTCGCGGCGACGCGGGAGGTGGCGCGGCAGGTGGGGACGCTGGACGGCGCGCCGGCCATCTGCGGGCTGAGCCGGGTCGGCCTGGGCGACATCGACCGCTGCTGGGAGGCGGTGAGATACGCCCGCCACCCCCGCATCCACACCTTCGTGGCCACCTCCGACATCCATCTCAAGTACAAGCTGCGCAAGTCGCGCGCCGAGGTGCTGAAGGCGGCGGTGGAAGCGGTGCGCCACGCGCGCGGCTACTGCGAGGACGTCGAGTTCTCGCCGGAAGACGCGTCCCGCTCCGACTTCGACTACATGTGCGACGTGCTGTCCGCCGTCATCGAGGCCGGCGCCGGCACCATCAACATCCCGGACACCGTCGGCTACGCCATCCCGGCCGAGTGGGGTGAGCGCATCGGGCGCATCCGCGAGAAGGTGCAGGGCGTCGACAACGTCGTCGTCTCCGTCCATTGTCACAACGACCTCGGGCAGGCGGTGGCGAACTCGCTCACCGCGCTCATGCACGGCGCGCGTCAGATCGAGTGCACGATCAACGGGATCGGCGAGCGCGCCGGCAACGCGTCGCTGGAAGAGATCGTGATGGCGCTGCGCACGCGGAAGGACTTCTTCGGCATCGAGACCCGGGTGCGGACGGAAGAGCTCTTCAAGACCTCGCGGATGCTGTCGCACATCACCGGCATCCACGTGCAGCCCAACAAGGCGGTGGTGGGCGAGAACGCCTTCGCCCACGAGGCGGGCATCCACCAGGACGGCGTCCTCAAGGAAAAGCTCACCTACGAGATCATGCGGCCGGAGGACGTCGGCCGGCCCTCCAACAAGCTCGTCCTCGGCAAGCACTCGGGGCGGCACGCGCTGGCCGCGCGGCTCAAGGAACTCGGCTTCGATCTCACCGGCGCGGATCTCGACCGGGCCTTCAAGGCCTTCAAGAGCCTGGCCGACCGCAAGAAGGAGGTCTACGACGAAGACCTTCTCGCGCTCGTGGCCGAAGAGGCCGGGCAGACCAAGGGCTACCAGCTCGACTACCTGCACGTGATCAGCGGCACCAGCGTGATCCCGTCCGCCACCGTCCGCCTGCGCAAGGACGATCAAACCTTCCAGGACTCCGGCGTGGGCGACGGGCCGGTGGATGCGGTGCTGGCCGCCATCGACGCCATCACCGGCACCAAGGGCCGGCTCCAGGATTACTCACTGCGCGCGGCCACCTCCGGCAAGGATGCGCTGGGCGAGGTCGCCATGAAGGTCGATTTCGACGGCACCGTGGTCGCCGGCCGGGGCTCGTCCACCGACGTGATCGAGGCGAGCGCCCGGGCCTATCTTTCCGCTATCAACCGCCTGGCCCAGCCTGCGGCCGCCCGCGTCAAGGAAATCGGCCCCTGAGGACTCCATGACGATGCCCATCGCGATCCGCGAGCTCGACTGACGTGGCCAGCTACCGCATCGCGGTCCTTCCCGGTGACGGGATCGGGCGGGAGGTCACGCCCGAGGCCGTCCGCGTGTTGGAATCGGTGGCCCATGCCACCGGCATGAAGCTCGAGTTCGAGCGCGCGCTCGTGGGTGGCGCCGCCATCGATGCCACCGGGGCGCCGCTGCCGCCCTCCACGCTGACCCTGTGCCGCGACGCCGACGCGATCCTCTTCGGCTCCGTGGGCGGACCCAAATGGGACAACCAGCCCCAGGAGACCAAGCCCGAGCGCGGCCTGCTCGCGGTGCGCAAGGAGCTCGATCTCTTCGCGAACCTCCGGCCCGCCCGGTGCTTTCCCATGCTGGTGGACGCGTCGCCGCTGAAGCGCTCGGTGGTGGAGGGGACCGATATCATGGTCATCCGCGAGCTTACCGGTGGTCTCTACTACGGCGAGCCGCGCGGCCTCCAGCGCCTTCCCGACGGCAGCACCCGCGGCGTGAACACCATGGTCTACACCACGGCGGAGATCGAGCGGGTGGTGCGCGTCGGCTTCGAGGTGGCGCGCAAGCGCCGCCGGCGGCTGACGTCGGTCGACAAGGCCAACGTGCTCGTCGTCTCCCAGCTCTGGCGCGACGTCGTCAATGGCCTGGCCAAAGACTATCCTGACGTGACGCTCGAGCACGTGCTCGTCGACAACTGCGCGATGGCGCTCGTCCAGCGGCCGACTCAATTCGACACCATCGTCACCGAAAATACCTTCGGTGATATTTTGTCGGACGAGGCGGCGATCCTCGCCGGCTCCATGGGCATGCTGCCGTCGGCGTCGCTGGGCCCCGCGGGAACCGGAACCGGCAAGATCGGGCTCTACGAGCCCGTTCACGGCACGGCGCCCGACATCGCGGGCCAGGGCATCGCCAACCCGATCGCGGCCATCCTGTCGGCGGCGATGCTGCTGCGGTACTCGCTCGATCGCAACGAGGACGCGGCGCGGGTGGAGACCGCGGTGACTCGCGTGCTGGAGGCCGGCCACCGTACGCGTGACATCGCGGCGGCCGGTGCGACCGCCACCGGCACCAAGCAGATGGGAGACCTCATCGTGCGGGAGCTGGAGAAGCAGTACTGATGCGCTATCCGATGCCGGTCACGGTCGAGGGCCAGGACGACTGCTTCGTCGGCCGCATTCGCGCCGCCGTGCAGATCGCCGAGCTCCTCGTCCGGACGTAGCGGAGGGCGCGGGCACGTTCGGCGTGCGGCGGCACTATCACAAGCGGTTCGGGAATCACGCGCGGTTCCACGTCGCCGTCCTGCTGACCATCATCGTCGTCGCGTATCTGGTCGTGCCCGGGGTGCTGCGTTTCGCCGCCGCCATCGGCGGATGGGACCCGAGCTACTACGAGCCCAAGGATTTCAGCCGGACGGATTGGCTCGCCGATCGGCGGGGCCAGGTGGCGCTCACCAACTTCTCGTGGGACGCCATCATCAACATCCTGCTCTTCCTGCTGGTAGCCGCCGTCTGGCTCTTCGTGATGCCGTGGGGCCGGCGGCGGTAGCACCACGCCGCCCGCCCGCGTCCTCCGGCTCGTCCTCGCCTACGACGGCACCGCGTACCACGGCTGGCAGGTCCAGCCGGGCCTCCCCACCGTTCAGGGCCTCCTGATCGTCGCCACCCGGCGCCTGCTCGGCGACGATACGCGCGTGACCGGCGCCAGTCGCACCGACGCCGGCGTCCACGCGCTCGGTCAGGTGGTGTCGATCCAAACCACCAGCGCGCTGGCGCCCCCAGCGGTGATGGGCGCGCTCAACGCGACGCTGCCCCCCGACGTCAGGGTGCTTGCCGCCGCCGACGCGCCGCCCACGTTCGATGCTCGCCGCGCGGCCGCCGGCAAGCGCTACGCGTACCTCATCGACGCCGGACGTGTCGCCGTGCCACTGCTTCGTCGCTACGCGTGGCACGTCCCCTATGCGCTCGACGCCAACGCCATCCGGTGCGCGCTGGCGACGCTGCGCGGCCGTCACGACTTCAGCGCGTTCTGCGCGGCGGCCGGGCGCGACAAGGACCCCGTGTGCGTGGTGCGCGCCGTCCACGTCGTGCGCCGCCGGCAGCGGCTGGCCGTCCTCGTCTCCGCGGACCGCTTTCTGCACCACATGGTGCGTGTCATCGTCGGCAGCGTGGTCGAGGTCGGACGCGGGGCGCGGGAGCCCGGCTGGCTCACGGCCGCGCTGGCTTCGCGCGACCGCACGCACGCCGGACCCACCGCGCCCGCGCAGGGCCTCACGCTCGTCCGGGTGGTGTATTGAGCTCGGAGGAAGGTTTTAGTACGCCGTTTCGTAATTTAATTTCGGTGACGTCCCGATGGTGGAGCGCTCTCCGTAACGCCGGCGGAATCGTTCGGGTGCGGGCGCCGACCTCGAGCAGGCGCCCGTCGGGGTCGTGCCGCATCACCACCCGGCTGGCGTCGCACGCCAGGCGCTGCGACGTTCCCGCGGAAACGCGCACCCCGTCCTCGAGGACGGACTGGCCCGGCTGATCCGCGTCGGCCAGTACCGGGGCATCGACGTGGACCACCACCTGGTACCGCTTGCCCGGTGCGCCGGGATCGAGCCCGTGGTGCAGGCCGTCTCCGCGAGTAGGGCCAGCGCGTCCGCCTGCTGCTGGGGCATCGTCGGGATCTCCGCTGATGCGTCGGCCGTGTCCGCCTCCTGCCCGCGTGCCTGCTGATACAGCGTCTCGCGCGCGGCGGCCAGCGCCCGCAGGAGCAGGGCGCCGACCTCCGGTGCCAGCCGCCCTCGGAGCACCACCGTACCGTCCTCGTCCTGATACACATCGAAGCCTTCTACAATGGGCAGCGCCGGCATTCGGCGCTCGGGTATTTTAGCCCGCGAGCCTTCGAGCGGCAGCGCGCCCAGGTAGCGGCAGCATCGGGAACTTAACCCAGGTGTCTACGAAACCGGGGCAGGTTCAACCTACGCGGCGCTGGTGCTCGCCGAACTTTGTCATTCTCCAGAACTGTGTTGCACGGAAGACGCTGCGCCTTTCGCAGGGTCGTCCGCGTAAGCGCGTCGGGCCGGGCGGAAATCGTGCCTGACCGGGCGCGGCGTACCACCAAACTCCTGACGCGGCCGGATACCCCGACCGGGGATATTCAGCGAGCGTCGGCCTTCCGGCTCGGTGGTCATGGGTCGAGGACGCGGTTGGCAGGGCTCGTGACGCGGGCCGGGCCGCGGTTGAGGACGTCGGCGCACCGTCGTGGGTCTGAAGACCCATAGTTGCCGGCAGAATAGGGCTCGCCTGGGGTAGGCGCAAGGAGTTTGGTGAAGCGATACGGTGCTCCGTAACAACCGGCGCTCGAACAGCGGTTGGTTCAAGCGCGGCAGGGCCAGTGCGGGGAAGCCTTCCCGAGGCAGGACTGCTAGAATCGAGTCCGAAGCACATGCGCTCCTATCTGCGGATCCGCGGTGATCGGGTTGAAGAGACGACCGGCGAGGTTGTCCGCGAGCAGCCGCTGACGATCTACGTCAACGGCGAAAAATTCCTGACCGTGCTCTGCTCGCCGCTCCAGCTCGAGGCGCTGATCGTCGGCTACCTCTGGATGGAGAAGGTCATCGCCGATCTCGCCGACGTGAAGCAGCTCGACGTCTCACCGGTGGACGGGCGCGCCGACGTCGTGCTCGCCGGCCCCGTCGAGTTGCCGACGGAGCGCATCCTGACGTCGGGCTGCGGGGGCGGAATCACCTTTCGGATCGACCACCGTCTGTTCCCGCGTCTGCACTCGTCGCTGAAGATCCGCCCGGAGCAGCTGTCGCTACGCATGAAGGACCTCTTCAACGCCGCCGTGCACTACAAGCTCTCGCGCGGGATCCACGGCGCTGCCCTCTCCGACGGCGAGCGGCTGCTGGTGGTGGCGGAGGACGTGGGGCGTCACAACGCGGTGGACAAGGTGAAGGGGGAGGCCATGCTCCGCGGCATCCCGACCGACGACCGTCTGCTGCTGTCCACCGGCCGGATTTCCTCGGAGATGCTGCTCAAGGCGGCCCGGATGGGCGTGCCGCTCGTCGCCTCCCGGACGTCGCCGACCGAGATGGCGGTCGCGCTCGCCGAGCAGCTCGGCGTCACCGTTTGCGGCTACGTGCGGGCCGAGGGCTTCAACCTCTATGCGGGCGACGCGATCACGATGGACGCGGAGGTGACGAGGTCGGGTAACCCCTGAGGCCAACGGCCTCGGTTGGCGTGTAAGGCATCGGAATTGTGGTAACGTCGTGCGACGCGGCATGGCCGTGTGATGCAGCCGACCCTGTTCAATCTCGCGGTCCTCGGTTACGTCTGCGCGACCGGATTGGCCCTCGCCCATCTCGTGCAGCGCCAGGAATTCGTCTACCGGCTCGCGGCGTTGGCGACGCTGGGCGGCTGGATCTTCCACACCCTGTCTCTGGTCGTGCTGGCCGTTCAGCAGGGGCGGCCACCACTCGGGAGCCTCCCGGAAGCCGTCTCGATGGCCGCCTGGGTCGTCGTGCTGCTCGAGATGTGGGTCGAGCGGCAGTACGGCGTCAAGGTGCTGGGTGCCTTCGTGCTGCCGATCGTGCTGGTACTGACGCTGCGCAGCGCGACCAGGCCGCTCGGCCTGGTCGCGATCGAGCCGACGCTCGGCAGCGCCTGGATCTGGGTGCACATCGCCCTCGCCTCGATCGGCATCGCGGCGTTCGTGCTCAACTTCGCGGGCGCGATCATGTACCTGCTGCAGGAGCGCCAGCTCAAGGCCAAGCGTCCGGGCGCTTTCTACTACCGGTTGCCGGCACTGGCGACGCTCGACCGGCTGACCTACCGTACGCTCGCGCTCGGCTTCCCGTTCCTCACCATCGGCATCATCCTCGGCGCGTTGTGGGCGGGAGCGGCGTGGGGATCGGTGTTCACGTTCGACCCGCTCGCCGCGTTCTCGTTCGTCGCCTGGGCGATCTACGCGGCGACGCTCGCGGGCCGGGCGGCAGCCGGCTGGCACGGGCGGCGCGCCGCCTATTTCGCCCTGATCGGCTTCGCCGCGCTCGTGCTCACCCTCGGCGCCGGGCTGTTCCTGCCCGGCAAGCACGGGTCCTGATGGCGCTGTTCGTGAGCGGTCTCAACCATCGCACGGCCCCGGTGGCCATCCGCGAGCAGCTCGCGGTCGAGGAAGACAAGCTGCGCGAGATGCTCGGCGATCTTCAGAACACCGGCGTCGTCGGGGAGGCCGTGATCATCTCGACCTGCAATCGGGTCGAGGTGTACGGGGTGGCGGACGTGCCGGGGGAAGCGCGGGCGGTGGCCTTCCGCCATCTCTGCCGCTATCGCGGCATCGAAGTCGCCAGCGTGGAGCCGCTGCTCTACACGGCCATGGACGGCGACGCCGTCCGTCACGCGTTCCGGGTGGCGGCGAGCCTCGATTCGATGATGATCGGCGAGCCGCAAATTCTGGGACAGGTCAAGGACGCGTTCGCGCTCGCCCAGAGCTGCGAGACCGTGGGCCCGACGCTGCACACGCTCTTCACCCAGGCCTTCGCCGTGGCCAAGAAGGTGCGCACCGAGACCGAGATCGGCCGCCACGCGGTGTCCGTGTCCTTCGCGGCCGTGGAGCTCGCCAAGAAGATCTTCGCCGGCCTCACCGGCAAGTCCGTCCTCCTCGTCGGCGCCGGCAAGATGGGGGAGCTCGCCGCCAAGCACCTGGTCGAGCAGGGCGCGTTCCCCATCTACGTCACCAACCGGACGTGGGCGCGCGCCCAGGAGATGGCGCGGGCGCTGGCCGGGACCGCGGTGCCGTTCGCCGACCTCGCCACCGCGCTGGCCGCCGTCGACATCGTCATCACGTCCACGGGGGCGACCGCGCCGGTGATCACGCGCCAGACGGTGCACGACGTCATGCATGGTCGCCGGGGCCGGCCCCTGTTCTTCATCGACATCGCCGTTCCCCGCGACGTCCAGGCCTCGGTGAACACGCTGCCGGACGTCTATTGCTACGACATCGACGACCTCAAGCAGGTGGTCGACGCGAACATTCGCGAGCGCGTGCGCGAGGCGCAGCGGGCGGAGGCGCTGGTCGAGCGCGAGGCGGTTCGCTTCATCAGCCGGCTCGGCGACGTCGAGGTCATCCCCACCATCGTGTCGCTGCGCGAGCGGATCGAGACCATCCGGACGGGCGAGGTCCGCAAGGCGCTGGCGCGCCTGCCCGGCGCCAGCGCGGAGACGCAGGCGGCGATGGACGCGCTGTCGACCGCCATCGTGAACAAGATCCTGCATACCCCGATCACCAAGCTGCGCGAGTCGTCGCGGGCGGGCACCGGCCGCTCCTGGACGGAAATGGTCCACGAGCTGTTCGGCCTCGGGCGGAAGACGTGATCCGGGTGGGCACGCGGGCGAGCGTGCTGGCGCGGGCTCAGGCGGATTCGGTGGCGCAGGCCCTCCGCGCGCGCGGGGAGGACGTCGAGATCGTCACCATGACGACCGAGGGTGACCGGCTGCTCAGCGCGCGACTCGCCGAGGTCGGTGGCAAGGGCCTCTTCGTGCGCGAGATCGAAGAGGCGCTGCTCGCGGGCACCATCGACGTCGCCGTCCACAGCCTGAAGGACCTTCCCGCCGAGCTGCCCGGCGGTCTCGTGCTCGCCGCGTTCCCGGCCCGTGAAGATCCGCGTGACGTGCTGGTGAGCCGTTCGGGCGGCGGATTCGACGCGCTTTCCGAAGGCGCGCGGCTCGGGACGTCGAGCCCGCGTCGCCGTGCGCTGGCCCTGGCCGTCCGCCCGGATCTCCGGATCCAGCCGGTGCGGGGCAACGTGGATACGCGCCTGCGCAAGCTGGCCGCCGGCGAGTGCGACGCGCTGGTGCTGGCCGCCGCCGGTCTTCGACGGCTCGGCCTCACGCCCGAGCACGCGGAGCCGCTCGCGGCGGACGTCTTCGTGCCGGCGGTGGGCCAGGGCATCCTCGGCGTCGAGGTCCGCGCCGACGATGCCCGGGTCAGCGGTCTCGTGCGCGCGCTCGATCACGCCGACACGCGGGCGGCCGCTCTCGCCGAGCGCGCCTACCTGCGCCGCCTGGGCGCCTCCTGCAACACGGCGGTGGCCGCGCATGCCATGATCGAGGGCGGTGGCACCACCATCCGGATGGACGCGGTCGTCGCCAGCGAGGACGGGCGCCGCTTGCTGCGTGACGGCGCCACCGGCGTGGTGGAAGAAGCGGAGGACGTGGGGCTCTGGCTCGCGGAATCCATCCTGGCCCAGGGTGCGGCCACGCTGACGACGTTGGCGCCGGGCCGATGACGCTGACGGGAGCGGACGCGCCCCTGGCCGGCCGCACGATCGTGGTGACGCGTCCCGCCAATCAGGCCCGGCGCTTCATCGACCTGCTGGAGGCGGCCGGCGCCCGCGTGCTCGCCGCGCCGACGATCGCCATCGAACCGCCGCCGTCGTGGGAGCCGCTCGATCGCGCGCTCGACGACGCTCCCAGCTTCGCCTGGGTGATCTTCACCAGCGTCAACGGCGTGGCCATGGTCGATCGCCGGTTGCGAACGCGGCGGCTCGACTGGACGACGTTGCGCCGCAGTCGGGTCGCGGCCATCGGGCCGGCGACCGCGGAGGCGCTGCGCGAGCACGAGGTCCGGGTGGACGTGGTGCCGGGAGAGTATCGCGCGGAGGGACTGGTCGAGCGACTGCGCGGGGAGATCCGCGCCGGCGACCGTGTCCTGCTGCCGCGGGCGGCCCAGACGCGCGACGTGCTCGTCACCGAGCTCCGCGGCATGGGCGCGGACGTCGCCGAGGTGCCCGCGTACGTCACGCGCCGGGTCGAGGCGAACACGCGCCGGCTGCGAGACGCGCTGGCGTCGGGATCGGTCGACGCCGTGACGTTCACCAGCTCGTCCACCGCGCGCAACTTCGCCGAGCTCTTCAGCGACGAGCAGCGGCGGTCGTGGTTCGTGGGGGTGACGGTCGCCTCCATCGGACCGATCACGGCCGCGACCGCGTCCGAGTACGGCCTGCAGACGAGCGTCATGCCGCGCGAGTACACCATTCCCGCGCTGGCGCGAGCGATCACCGAGCATTTCGCGAGCCGACCGGCCTCGAGACGGGCGGCGAGAAGGAGCAGCTGATGGCGCATGCGATGTTCCGCCCTCGACGTCTCCGCGACAAGGCGCTGCTGCGCAAGTTGGTCCGCGAGACGACGCTCACCGTCGACGACCTCGTCTACCCGGTGTTCGCGGTGCCCGGCCGCGGCGTGCGGGAGCCGATCGAGTCGATGCCGGGGCAGTTCCGGATGTCCGTGGACGAGCTGATGAAGGAGGCCAAGGACGTCGCCGGCATGGGCATTCCCGCCATGCTGTTCTTCGGGCTGCCCGAGGCGAAGGACCCGCGCGGCTCGGAAGCGTACGCGGACGACGGCATCGTCCAGCAGGCGATCCGCGCCGTGAAGGACACGGTGCCGGACCTCCTCGTGATCACCGACGTCTGTCTGTGCCAGTACACCAGCCACGGGCATTGCGGGATCGTCGAGGACGGCGCGGTGCGGAACGATCCGACGCTGGAGCTGCTCGCCCGCATCGCCGTCTCTCACGCCGAAGCCGGTGCGGACATGGTCGCGCCGTCGGACATGATGGACGGGCGCGTCGGCGCCATCCGCGAGGCGCTGGACGAGGCGACCCTCACCGAGGTGTCGATCATGGCGTACTCCGCGAAGTACGCCTCGGCCTTCTACGGCCCCTTCCGCGAGGCGGCCGACTCGATGCCGCAGTTCGGCGACCGGCGCCAGTATCAGATGGACCCGGCCAATGCGATGGAGGCCATGCGCGAGATCGCGCTCGACCTCGACGAGGGCGCCGACATCGTGATGGTGAAGCCCGCGCTGTCGTATCTCGACGTCATCTCGCGCGCCAAGGCGGAGTTCGGCGTGCCGCTGGCCGCCTATTCGGTGTCCGGCGAGTACGCGATGATCAAGGCGGCCGGCCGCATGGGCTGGCTGGACGAGAAGCGGGTGATGATGGAGGTGCTCACGTCCATCCGGCGGGCGGGCGCCGACATCGTCATCACGTACTTCGCCAAGGACGTGGTGCGCGTGCTCGAGGGCGGCCTGGACATCTGAGCACACCAGGGAACACGGACCCGGCATGCGCATCTCGGCCAAGGGTGAATATGCGATCCGGGCCGTCCTGGATCTGGCCATGCACACGGGGCGGGGTCTCATCCCGATCCAGGACATCGCCGAGCGCCAGCGCATCCCGCAGCGCTATCTCGAGCAGGTGCTGCTCGGGCTCAAGCGCGCGGGACTGCTGACCTCCAAGCGCGGGTCGGCCGGAGGCTATCATTTGACGAAGGCGCCCGAGGAGGTCACCGTGGGTGCGGTGCTGCGCGCGGTGGAGGGAACGGACGCGCCCTTCGACGTGCGCCCGGCCGAGCGCGGCGGCACCGGAGGCTTCGACCTCGGGCCCCTGTGGGAGGAGATCGCGGTGGCGGTATCGGGTGTCGTCGATCGCCTGACGTTCAAGGACCTGGCCACCCGCGTCTACGACCGCCTCGGGT
This sequence comes from Methylomirabilia bacterium, assembly GCA_041492755.1. GTDB lineage: Bacteria > Methylomirabilota > Methylomirabilia > Rokubacteriales > CSP1-6 > JBGPXN01. Next base: position 37,745 of record JBGPXN010000007.1, read on the forward strand.
CGGCGCGGCCGATGTACCACATCTGATGCGACCCCGGATCGCCCACAACGTGCTCGCGCTCGTCGGCGACACGCCGATGGTGCGACTCAACCGGCTGCCGCGGCCGGGCGGCGCTACCGTTCTCGCCAAGCTGGAATCGGTGAATCCCGGGGGCAGCGTGAAGGATCGCATCGCGGTCGCGATGCTGGAGGCGGGGGAAGCGCAGGGGCGGATCAAGCCGGGCGGAACGCTCGTCGAGCCCACCAGCGGCAACACCGGCATCGGCCTGGCCATGGCCGCCGCGGTCAAGGGCTATCGCCTGATCCTGACCATGCCGGACGACATGAGCGTGGAGCGGCAACGGCTGCTCGCGCGCTTCGGCGCCGAGATCCATCTCACGCCGGCCATCGAGGGCATGACGGGCGCAGTGTTCGCGGCGCAGGAGATGGTGCGTGAGCACCCCGACTACTTCATGCCGCAGCAGTTCGAGAACGCGGCGAACCCGGAGGCGCATCGGCGCAGCACCGCGCTCGAGATTCTCGAGGCGACGGAGGGGCGGCTCGACGCCTTCGTCGTCGGCGTCGGCACCGGCGGCACCATCACCGGCGTCGGCGAAGTGCTCAAGGCCAAGGTCCCCGGCGTGCACGTCGTCGCGGTCGAGCCGGCGCGCTCGCCGGTGCTGTCCGGTGGCCGGGCGCGGCCGCACGCGATCCAGGGCATCGGCGCGTCGTTCGTCCCGGGCGTGCTGAATCGCGCGGTGATCGACCGCATCATACCGGTGCGCGACGAGGACGCGCTGGCGTGGTCGCGCCGACTGGCGCGTGAAGAAGGGTTGCTCGTCGGGGTGTCAGCCGGAGCGGCGGCGTTTGCCGCGTGCTTGGTCGCCGCGGAGTTGCGGCCCGATCAGGTCGTCGTCACCGTCCTGCCTGATACGGGCGAACGGTATTTGAGTCTTGGCTAGCCTTGGAGTGACACACTCCTAGCGGCTGGAGCGCCGGAAGGGAGGCGGAGCCCCCCTCCGAGGAGAGAATCCATGGCAGTCATGGTGTACATTCCCACGCCGTTCCGGCGGGCCACGAACAACCGGGACCGCGTGGAAGTGGCGGCGGACGACGTGCGGGGATTGCTCGACGAGCTGGAGCGCTCGTTCGGAGCGCTGAAAGGGCTCGTGCGCAACGAAGGCGGTGAAGTCCACCACCACGTGAACATCTACGTCAACAGCGAAGCCATCGAAGCGCTGCAGGGCCTGGAGACACGGCTGCGCGACGGTGACGAGGTGACGATCATCCCCGCGCTCGCGGGCGGCCGTTGATCCTCACGCCCGACGAGCGCGACGCCATCCAGCGACAGGCCGTGGACGAATACCCGCACGAGTCGTGCGGCGTGGTCGTGGCACGGGGCGGAGAGCGACGGCTCATGTGCTGTCGCAACGTGCAAAACGAGCTGCACGCCCGCGATCCCCAGAAGCACCCGCGGGACGCGCGGACCGCCTATTACATCGACCCCCAGGATCTCCTGAAACTGGGCCACCTCGAGGAAGAAGGGTTCCACGTGGCCGTCATCTATCACTCCCACGTCGACGCCGGGGCGTACTTCTCGGAGACGGATCGCCGCCAGGCACTCGTCGCCGGCGAGCCCGCGTACCCGGACGCCGTCTACGTGGTGACGTCGGTCGTCAGCGGCACGCTCGCCGCCGCCGCCGCCTTCCAGTGGAGCGCGGCGGCGCGGGACTTCGTCGCCACCGATCTCGAGACCAAGGAGCCGTGACGTGAAGGATTCGAAGAGCCTGTTCTCGGCGGCCAGCCGCCTGATGCCCGGCGGGGTCAACAGCCCGGTGCGCGCGTTCGGCGGTGTCGGCGGCGAGCCGTTCTTCGTCGCCCGTGCCGCCGGCTCGCGGCTCTGGGACGTCGACGGCCGCGAATACATCGACTTCGTCGGCTCGTGGGGGCCCCTCGTCCTCGGCCATGCGCCCGGCGCCGTCGTGGAGGCGGTCACCGAGGCGGCGCGTGGCGGCACGTCGTACGGCGCGCCGACCGGGCAGGAGGTGGAGATGGCGGCCGCCATCACCGCGGCCGTGCCCTCGATGGAGCTCATGCGACTGGTGAGCTCGGGCACCGAAGCGGCGATGAGCGCGATCCGCGTCGCGCGCGGCGCCACCGGGCGCGATCTCATCGTGAAGTTCGACGGCTGCTACCACGGCCATGCCGACAGCCTCCTCGTGAAGGCGGGCTCGGGTGGCGCGACGTTCTCCATCCCGGACAGCGCGGGCGTGCCGGCCGCGCTCGCCGCGCTCACCATCACGGCGCCGTTCAACGACGTCGAGGCGGTGCGCTCGATCTTCCGCGCTCGGGGTGATGACATCGCCGCGGTGATCGTGGAGCCGGTCGCGGGGAACATGGGCGTGGTGCCGCCGGCGCCCGGCTTTCTCGAGGGGCTGCGCAAGATTACCGCCCAACACGGTACGGTGCTCATCTTCGACGAAGTCATCACGGGCTTCCGCGTCGCGTACGGTGGTGCCCAGGAGCGGTATGGCGTGCGCGCCGACCTCACGTGTCTCGGCAAGATCATCGGCGGGGGACTCCCGGTCGGCGCCTACGGCGGCCGGCGCGATTTGATGGAACAGGTGGCGCCGCTCGGCCCCGTCTATCAAGCGGGCACGCTATCGGGCAATCCGCTCGCGGTCGCCGCCGGTCTCGCCACGCTCGCGGCGCTCCGGCAGGGCGACCCCTATGCGCGGCTGGAGGCGCTCGGCGCCCGACTCGAACGCGGACTCCGCGTGGCCGCGTCGGGCGCGGGCATACCGCTCACCGTGAACCGCGTGGGCTCCATGCTCACCGCCTTCTTCACCGGCGATGCCGTCACCGACTACGCCACCGCCCGCCGCGCCGACACCAAGCGGTACGCCGGATTCTTCCACGCACTGCGTGAGCGGGGCGTATACGTCGCGCCCTCCCAATTCGAAGCCGCGTTCGTATCGCTGGCGCACTCGGAAGCGGACCTCGATGCGGCCGGTCAGGCGGCCGCGGAAGCGATGACCGGACTGCTTTGAGCGCGGCGAACCGCCGATCCTCGTTGACTTTCTCAAGGGCGGGCTGCTAGATTCGCCGGGTGCTCACGGCCGGGCGAATCGTCTGTCGATGAGAGCGAAGGCAGGCGTGGGGGCTCTCGGCTTGGTGCTCCTCGCCACGCTCGCCTTCCTCGCCGCGTCCTCCTGGAGCCAGCGGCCCGCGCTGGCGAAGCCGTCCGTGCAGCCGATCGCATTCCCGCACAACACGCACGTGCAGACGTACAAGATGGATTGCCAGTACTGCCACGCCGACGCGCGGCGCTCGGAATACGCGGGTCTGCCGTCGGTGACCCGGTGCATGGGTTGCCACCGGATCACCGCGGCCGACAAGCCGGAGATCAAGAAGCTCGCGGAGTACGCGGCGCGGCAGGAGCCGATTCCGTGGCAGCGCGTGTACAAGGTGCCGGAATTCACCTACTTTCCCCACAAGGCGCACATCCGGGCCGGGCTCGCGTGCCAGCGCTGCCACGGACCGGTGGAGACCATGACGACCGTCGGCGCGGAGACGGGACCGCGGCTGACGCACGACCTGCTGGTCCTCGCCGGTCTGCAGATACCGGCGCCGCCGCTCTCGATGGGCTGGTGCATCGAGTGTCACCGCAAAGAAAACGCGACGCGCGGCCTCCAGGCCCCGCTCGATTGCGTCACGTGTCATCACTGAGGGGGATTGTCGGCGGGGCCATTTCGGGGCCCCCAAGCAACGAACGCGAAGATCGAGGAGCGCCACGGCTTCGCCGGGGCGCTGCCGAGCGCTGGGGGGTATGGGGGGCCATTTCGGGGCCCCCCATGTCAACAGCAGGGATCCGGGGATGAACCGACGGGACTTCTTCAAGATCGTGACGACCACCGGTGCCGCGGCCGCGGCCGCCGGCTGTCAGCAGGCGACGGAGCGCATCCTGCCGATGGTCGTCCCCAACGAGCAGATCGTCCCGGGCATCGCCTCGTGGTTCTCGACGGTGTGTCGGGAGTGCCCGGCCGGCTGCGGGGTTATCGCGCGCAATCGCGAGGGGCGCGTGGTGAAGCTCGAAGGCAACCCGGATCATCCGGTGAATCGCGGCGCGCTGTGCGTGCGCGGCCAGGCGTCGCTGCAGAACGCCTACCATCCCGACCGCTTCGTCGGTCCGCAGCGCCGCGACGGCGCCAACCTCCGCGTCCAGGGCTGGGACGAGGCGCTCAAAGGGGTGGCCGGGCGCGTGGACGAGCTGCGCAAGGCCGGCAAGGGGCGCGCGATCGCGCTCGTGTCCCAGCTCGAGAACGGCAGCGCCGGCGCTCTCATGGATCGCTTCGTTCAGGCGGTGGGCGCGCGCCCGCGCCTGACCTTCGAGCCGTTCGGCTACGAGGCGATGCGCGCGGCCAACCGCGCCGTCTTCAATCGCGACGCCATCCCGTACTACGCGTTCGAGGACGCCGAGGTCGTGCTCTCGTTCGGCGCCGACTTCGTCGAGACGTGGCTCTCGAACGTCGGCTACGCGCACGGCTTCATGCGCATGCACGGCTTCCGCGAAGGTCGCGCGGGGACGTTCGTCCACGTGGAGCCGCGACAGTCGTTGACCGCCTCCAATGCCGACGAGTGGGTGCGCAACGCGCCGGGGACCGAAGGGCTCATCGCGCTCGCCGTCCTCAAGCTGCTGGTGGAGGAAGGCCGGGCCGACAAGCGCTTCGGCGACGCCGTCGCCGGCATCGACGTGAAGGCCGTGGCCACCGAGAGCGGCGTGCCCGAAAAGACGCTGCAGCACGTCGCCCACCTGTTCGGTCACGCCAAGCCCCCGCTCGCGGTCGGTGGCGGCGTGGCCGTCACCGGGTCGCACGCGGTGGCGACCCTGACCGCCGTCAACCTCCTGAACGCGGCGGTGGGCGCGGTCGGCAAGACGGTGCGGTTCGGCCCCGACTCCGCGTACGGGCGCGTGAGCCCTTACGCCGAGATGGCCGCGCTCACGCAGGCGATGGTCAAGGGCGAGGTGGAGCTGTTGCTCCTCGGCCCCGGCGTGAACCCGGCGTTCACGCTGCCGGGCGGTCTCCGCTTCGCGGACGCGGCGAAGAAGGTGCCGATGGTGGTGAGCTTCGCCAACCGGCCCGACGACACCACCGCGCTCGCTCACGTCGTCCTTCCGGATACCCACTGGCTGGAAGCGTGGGGCGACTACTCACCGCGCGAGGGCGTGGTGGGACTGCTGCAGCCGACGATGGCGCCGGCGCGGGACTCGCGCCCGATCGGTGACGTGCTCATCACGCTGGGCCGGATGGCGCTGGGCGCCGAGGAAGGCAAGGGCCCGCTGCCGTGGGCGTCCTTCGAGCAGTTCGCGAAGGCGGCCTGGGAGCCGCTCGTGCGCGGCCAGCTCGAGGCGGCGCTCCAGCGTGGTGGCGTCTTCACGGAGCCGGCGCCGGCGGCGGTCACGCCGAAGGTCGCCGCGGTCGAGGCGGCCAAGCCGAAACTGGAAGGGGATGCCAGCGGGCTCGTCCTGCTCGCGTATCCGTCGTTCCGCTTCTACGACGGCCGGAGCGCCGGCAGCTCGTGGCTGCAAGAGATGCCCGACACGATGACCCAGGTCGTGTGGGACACGTGGGTGGAGGTGTCGACGGAGACGGCGCGGAAAATGGGCATCGCCAATGGCGACGTCATCCGCGTCACGTCACCCCACGGGGCGGTCGAGCTGCCCGCGTACGTCTCGGCCTCGCTGCACCCAGGCGCGGTCGCCGTTCCGATCGGCCACCGGTATGCGCCGTTCCACGTCCCGCGGTACGTGGCCGCGTACACGGCGCCGACCAACCCGCTCGCCCTCCTCTCGGGCGGCGCCGACCCGGCCTCGGGCGGGCCGCTGTTCATGGGCGTGCGGGTCACCCTCGCGCGCACCGGCGCACGCCGGCCGCTGGCGATCCTACAGGCGACGCACGATCAGGACCACCGTGAGATCGCTCAGCACATCGATTTGCGAACGGCGCGCGAGGAAGCGCTGCGCGGCAAGAAGGACGAGCACGGCCACGGCGCCATCAGCATGTACGCGCCCCAGCACTATCCGAACTACCGGTGGGGACTCGCGATCGACGTCGATCGCTGTGTCGGGTGCGGCGCGTGCGTGGTCGCCTGCCAGGCCGAGAACAACGTCGCGGTGGTCGGCAAGGCGCAAGCAGCGTACGGGCGGCAGCTGCACTGGATGCGCATCGAGCGCTGGGCCGAGGGCAAGCCGGAGCATCCGGAGAACATCTTCCTGCCCATGCTGTGCCAGCACTGTGAAGTCGCGCCGTGCGAGCCGGTCTGCCCGGTGTTCGCCGCGTACCGGACGGACGAAGGTCTCAACGGGCAGGTCTACAACCGCTGCGTGGGCACGCGCTACTGCGGCAACAACTGTCCGTACCACGTGCGGCGCTTCAACTGGTTCAACTGGGAGATCCCGACGCCGCTCGAGGTCCAGCTCAACCCCGACGTCACCGTGCGCCAGCTCGGCGTCATGGAGAAGTGCACCATGTGCATCCAGCGCATCGTGGCCGGCAAGGACCACGCGCGGGACGAGAAGCGCAAGGTAAGGGACGGCGACATCCTGACCGCCTGCCAGCAGACGTGCCCGACCCAGGCCATCACCTTCGGCAACCTGAAGGACGAGGGCAGTGAAGTGACCAAGCTCGTGCACGCGCCCCGCACCTACACCGTGCTGGAGGAGCTGGGAACGCGTCCATCGGTGACGTACCTCAAGAAGGTCGTCAGGACCCACGCGTGATGAACGACACCCCCACCGCGCCCCCGACCTACGCCGACGTCAACCGGGACGTCGGCCTGACGCTGCGGCCGCCCGGCAACCTCTACTTCTCCTGGATGTGCGTGGTCGGGCTCATCCTGACGTGTGGAATCCTGGCCTGGACGTACCAGATCTGGGTGGGCATGGGGGCCACCGGCAAGCGCACGCCCGAGATGTGGGCGATGTACATCACCACGTTCGTGTTCTGGATCGGTATCGGCCACGCCGGCACGCTCATCTCGGCCGTGCTCTACCTGTTCCGGGCGCGCTGGCGTACGTCGATCTACCGGGCGGCGGAGGCGATGACGATCTTCGCCGTGCTCACCGCCGGCCTCTTCCCCCTCATCCACGCCGGGCGCATGTGGTTCGCCTACTTCCTGATGCCGTACCCGAACCAGCGTGACCTCTGGCCGAACTTCCGCTCGCCGCTGGTGTGGGACGTGTTCGCGATCTCGACCTACCTCAGCATCAGCACCGTGTTCTTCATCATCGGTCTCGTTCCCGACGTCGCCTCCCTTCGCGACCAGTCGACGGGCTGGCGGCGCCGCATCTACACGGCGCTGTCGCTGGGGTGGGAGGGCTCCTACAATCAGTGGCGGCACTACCGCCGCGCCTACGGGCTCTTCGCCGCCCTCGCCACTCCCCTCGTGCTCTCGGTGCACAGCGTGGTGTCCTGGGACTTCGCGATGGCCCTCGTCCCCGGCTGGCACTCGACGCTGTTCGCGCCCTTCTTCGTGGACGGGGCCATCTTCTCCGGGTTCTCCATGGTGCTGATTCTGGTATTGCCCATGCGCCACTTCTTCGGCCTGCACGCCTACGTCCAGCCGAAGCACCTCGACTACATCGCCAAGCTGATCCTGGCCACCGGGCTGGTGCTCACCTACTTCTACCTGTGCGAGATCTTCACCTCCTGGTACAGCGGCGACCACTTCGAGCGGGCGTCGCTCTTCTGGAAGGTGACCGAGACCTACGCGTGGGCGCTCTTCATCATGTACTTCTGCAACTGCGTGGCGCCGCTCGTCTTCTTCTTCAAGCGGGCGCGCACGAACCCGGTCATCCTCTACATCGTGTCCATCCTCGTCATCATCGGGATGTGGTTCGAGCGCTTCAACATCATCGTCCCGGGGCTCGCCCACGACTTCTACCCGTACACCTGGGGCATCTACGTGCCCACGCTGACCGACACCACCGTCGTCATCGGGTCGTTCGCCTGGTTCTTCATCTTGTTCCTGGGGTTCATCAAGCTCATGCCGGCGCTGTCGATCGTGGAGGTGAAGGAGACTCTTCCGGAGCCGATGAAGGAGGCTGGCCATGGCGGCCACCACTGAGACGGTGCTCGGCGTCTTCGCCCACGTCGACACCACCGTGCGCGCCCTCGAGGAGTTGCGGGCGAAGGGGTACCACGACCTCAACGTCTACATGCCGGTGCCCGTCCACGCGATCGAGAACGTCATGGAGCGTGACCGCCCGGTGAGCCGGGTGCGCCTGTTCACCCTCATCGGGGGCCTCACCGGCACCATCTGCGGCTTCGTGATCTCGATCTGGTCGGCGATGAAGTGGGGGCTGGTGACGGGGGGCAAGCCGATCGCCTCCATCCCGGCCTACGTGGTCATCGCCTTCGAGTTGACCATCCTCTTCGGCGGCTTCGCCACGCTGCTGGGCATGGTGATCCTGGGTCGGCTGCCGCGCTTCCGGCCGTCGCCGGCGTACGACCCCCGGTTCACCAACGACCGCTTCGGAGTGGCCGTGCGCTGTTCCCCCGATCGGGGAGCCTCCGTGCGCGAGATCCTCCGGACCGCGGGCGCGGAAGAGGTGCGAGCGGCATGATGAAGTACGTCTTCATGCTCGTGCTGCTGATCGTGGCATTGGCCGGGCTGCTCATGGTGAGCGCGATGGTCGTGCGCTGGAACGACAACATGACGCAGACCGCGCGCATCGTGCCCGGCGAGCGGGTGTTCGCGATGCCGGTGGGCGCGATCGCGCGGGGCGCCGAGAGCGTCATTCCGAAGGAGCAGCGCGAGCGCGCGACCAAGCGACCGAATCCCGTGAAGCTCTCGGCGGAGTCCGTCGAGCTCGGCAAGCAGCACTATCAGACCTTCTGCACGCCCTGCCACGGGCCCGAGGCCAAGGGCGGTGTGACCGGGCCGGTGGCGACGAAGTTCATCCCGACGCCCGATCTCACCAACGCCGAGCTGCAGAAGGTGCGGACGGACGGCTACTGGCACCACTACATCATGGCCGGCGGCGCCGTCATGCCCGCCTACGCGGAGGCCCTTTCCTCCCAGGAGGCCTGGCACATCGTGAACTTCCTGCGCAGCGTCGCCGCCAAATGACCGCCGTCTGGGGGGTGCTGGTCCTGCTGGGCGCCGTCGCCTTCATCATTGGCCTGAAGGCCGCGGACGCGTCTCGGGTCTGGTCGACGTACCTGGTGAACCTCGTGTTCTGGTCGGGGCTGGCCGTGACCGGGCCGGCCATCGCGGCCATGATGCAGCTCACGGAGGCGCGCTGGTCGCCCAGTGTGCGGCGGATCGCGCTCACGACGGCCGGGTTCCTGCCCGTATCCTTCGTCCTGTTGCTCGTGCTGATCGCGGGCCAGGCGGCGCTGTACCCGTGGGTCACCCCTCCGCTCCCGGAACTCGTCGCCAGGAAGGTGGCGTGGCTGAATCCGCCGTTCTTCTGGGCGCGGACGCTGGGGCTCGCCGGTGCCCTGTTCCTCGTGTGCTTCGCCTTCGTCCGCGCGTTGCTGCGTGACCCGGTGCCCGGGCAGGGCGAGCAGGACCGCGGCCGCCGCAACCGGCTGGCCCTGATCCTCATCATGCTCTGGCTGATCACGCTGTCGCTGTGGGGCTTCGACCTGGTGATGTCGCTTGATCCGCTCTGGTACAGCGGGCTCTTCGGCGGCTACTTCGCGGTGAGCACGCTGTACACGGGGTTTGCGCTCCTCTCCATCCTGACCATCCGCGCCAATCAGCGGGGGCTGGCCACGGTGCCGCCCGCCGCGGTCCAGGACGTCGCCAAGCTGCAGTTCGCGATGTCGGTCATGTGGATGTACTTCTTCTGGTCGCAGTACCTCGTGATCTGGTACGGCAACGTCCCCGTCGAAACGCGCTACGTCGCCCAGCGCTTCTTCTCCAAGCCGTGGGGCACGCTGGCGTGGGTGGTGTTCGCGGTGGGCTGGCTCATCCCGTTCGCGTATCTGCTCAAGCGCCTCACCGGGCGGCCGCCCCAACGGCACACTCCGCTGTTCGTGGTGGCGATCTTCGGGCTGGTGGCGATCTTCCTCGAGCGCATCCTCGAGGTCTTCCCGTCGGTCGCGCCCACGGGCGGCATGCCCTTCTCGCTGCGCGACATCCTCATCACCGCGGGCTTCCTCGCGCTGTTCGTCCTGAGCCGGCGGTGGTTCTTCACGCACTTCAAGCCAATCCTGAATCTTCCGCACCCGGGACATTGACTCGGAAGGGAGGCCTCGACGGCCCCCCTTCCGACGCTCCGCGGGCCTGGCGGCCCGCTTCGCTGTCTCCCGCCCGGAACGGACGGATTGCGCCGGCGGAGCCGGCGCTCGGTCGTCGAAACGATTTCACTGGCGCGGACGCCGCTCCGGACGACATGACGTGCTCGATGTCCGGGCCCGACCCGAGCAATTCGTGAATTGGCGCCCTCCGAACGCGGCCGCATCGAACACGGGGCGCGCGGCGAGGGGAGAGTCTGCTAGAGTGGCGGCGTGCTGACGGTTGAGGAGGCGCTCGAGCAGATTCTCGCGCGCGCGAGCGTTCTGCCGGCGGAGCACGTCGACGTGATTTCTGCCCTCGGGCGCGTGCTCGCGGAGCAGATCGTGTCCCGGCGCGAGATTCCGCCGTGGCCCAACTCGGCGATGGACGGGTATGCGCTGCGCGCCGGCGATACGCGCACCGGCGGTGTCACGCTCAGCGTCGTCGGTGAAGTGGCGGCCGGCATGCTGCCCGAGAAGACGGTGCGGGCGGGGGAGGCGATGCGCATCTTCACGGGCGCGCCGCTGCCGCCGGGAACCGACGCCGTCGTTCCGCAGGAAGACGTCCAGACCGAGAACGCTCACGTGCGGGTGCCGGGCGCGGTAGCGCTGGGCGCGTACGTGCGGTCGCGCGGCGAGGACGTGCGCGTGGGCGACGTCGTTCTCGAACCCGGGCGGCGAATCGGCCCGCCGGAGATTGGACTCCTGGCGACCCTCGGCCACGCCCAGGTGCGCGTCTATCGGCGGCCACGCGTTGCCATCCTTTCGACGGGTACGGAGATTGCCGATCTCGGCACCGAGCCGGGACCGGGCCAGATCCCGAACACCAACACCTACTCGCTGGTCGCTCAGGTGATGGACGCGGGCGCCACCGCGGTCAGTCTGGGGGTGGCGCCGGACCGTCTGGACGCCATCGAGACGCGTCTGGCCGACGGCCTGACCGCGGACGTGCTGATCTCGTCCGCCGGCGTGTCGGTCGGAGATCACGACCTCGTCCGCACCGCGCTCGGGCGCAGCGGCGCCGAGCTGCATTTGTGGCGGGTGTCGATGCGCCCGGGGAAGCCGATCACGTTCGGCTCCCTGGGGCGGCGACTGGTCTTCGGCCTGCCCGGCAACCCGGTGTCCGCGATGGTGACGTTCGAGGTGTTCGTACGCCCCGCGCTCAGGAAGATGATGGGTCACCGGGTGCTCGATCGGCCGCGGCTTCGCGCGCGCGCGCTCGCTCCGATCGCCAATCGCGACCAGCGCCGCGGCTACCTGAGGGTCGCGCTCTCGCGGGCCGGTGACGGCTTTGGCGCGCGGCTCACGGGCGAGCAGGGCTCCGCCATCGTCCGTTCCATGGTCGCGGCCGACGGGCTTGCCGTCGTTCCAGGCGAGACGACGATCGAGATTGGAGATCCGGTAGAAATCATTCTTTTACGAGCACTTGACTCCTAAGACTTTCGGAATATCTCCAGCACGTTTCGGTCTCGTCCTCATCCTCCTCGCCGGTCTCGGCGCCGGCTGCGCGACCCGGGCCAGCGTGCGCCAGCTCCAGAAGGACGTCGCGAGCCTCCACGCCGACATCACGGCCATCCGGACCGCTCAGGAGGCGGCTGCGCGCGACGGCGGGCAGGTCGCCTCCCGGCTCCAGACGCTGGACGCACGATTGGCTCAGCTCGGCGGGGCGCTCAACGCCACCGCGGGCGGCGCGACGGATCTCGCCACGCGACTGGCCGCGGCCGAGCGGGCGATCCAGGCACTACAGTCGGCCGTCGACACTCGCCTCAACGCTCCGCCGCCCGCACCGCCGCCGCCGCCCGCACCGCCGCCACCGCCACGGGCCGGCAGTCCCGAGGCGCACTACGCCGCGGCGCTGGCGACCTTCCGGGCGCGCGAGCACGGTCAGGCCATCCTCGAGTTCCTCGATTTCCTGGCGCGCTATCCGAAGCACGCCCTCGCGCCGAACGCGCAGTACTGGATCGGGGAGGCGTACTACGCCGAGCGTGACTGGCGGCAGGCGCTCGCCGAGTTCGAGAAGGTCATCGATCAGTCGCCGGCGAGCGTGAAGACGCCGGACGCGCTGCTCAAGGTCGGTCTCTGCTACGTGAACCTCAGGGAAGCCGCCCGCGCCCGCCAGATCTGGCAGCTGCTCGTACGCGAGTATCCCGACTCGGAGGCTGCCGGTCGCGCGCGCGGCCTGCTCGTTCCTCCGAAGCGTAAATAGGCTCGAACCAGTCTGGCGGCCGGTTCAGCAGGCCGTATGCTCCGTGCGGCGAGGTCGGTCAGCGGAGGCGCGGTCTCACGACCTCAGATCGCGCGTCACGTGTCACACGAATGCTTCGCCGCCGGGATCTGTAGCCGGCGCCCCGGTGATCACGACGAGCCCGACGGCCGCCAGCGCACGGATCACCAGCCACGACGGATCGAACTCGAACCGCCGCATGCTGAACTTCGGCGACCGCGGGTGTGCGTGGTGGTTGTTGTGCAGACTCTCGCCGGCCGTCACCCAGGCGAGCACCGGTGCGTTGTACGCCGTGTTCCCGAAGTTCTGGGCTCCCCGCCAGTGACCGAGCCCGTTGATGAGCGGCGCGAGGAGGAAGGCGTAGAGAACGGTGTGGGCCAGGGCGGCGATGAGGCCGGGCCAGATGCCGACGATGAGGCACAGGAGCGTCGTGCCCAGTACGAGACCGGCCGCCCCGTACGAGAAGACGGCACGCTCCAGGCGGTCTTCCGGGATGTCTGCGGCGAAGCGCCGGAGCGTCTCGGGATTTCGGGCTTCGCGCATATAGTAGTAGACGTTCAGGAACTGGATGTGCCAGATGCCGCGCAGCCGGGGGCTGTGGGGATCGCCCTCCCGATCGGTGAACGCGTGGTGCTTCCGGTGGACGGCCACCCACTCCCGGCGGTTCTGTCCCGTCGTCAGCCAGAGCACCGCCCGAAAGAACACATCCGCGACCGGATGGACCCTCAGCGACCGATGGGCCAGGGCCCGGTGCAGATACACCGACGTCGCGAGGACGGCGGCCTGCGTGAGGGCAATCGCCACGAGCGGGGCGATCCAGAGCGGTGTCAATACGATCTCCTGATTCGGCTCGAGGCGCCGACTCGAGTCACAACGAAGTTCCTTGCGGCAGGAGCCTGGTTTGGTGGCCGGCACCTCGACCCGCCGATCGCAATCTGCGGGTTGTCGTTCATCCGCTCCCGCCGATCAGCGTCCCGCGTTCCTGGCCCGCACGTCTTCGAGCCTGTCGTCGACGACGTCCCAGGCAATGACGTTCCACCAGGCGTGGAGATAGTCCGTTCGCCGGTTCCTGTGCTTCAGGTAGTAGGCATGTTCCCAGACGTCACAGCACAGGAGTCCGGGCTTGCCCTGCACGAGCACGCTGTCCTGGTCGCGCAACGACAGGATCTCGAGTCGTTGCGTCGAAGGGTTGACGATGAGCACGGTCCATCCCGAGCCGAATTGTTTCATCGCCGCGTCGACGAAGAGCGACTGAAACCGCTCGAAGGAGCCGAAGTCCTTGGTGATGCTGTCGCCGATCTCGCCCTTCGGAGAGCCGCCGGCGTTCGGCCCGAGGCTGTCCCAGAAGAACTGGTGATTGGCGTGGCCGCCCCCATAATTCTGGACCGCACTTCTGATCTCCGCGGGGACCTGATCGAGGCGACGGAGGAGGTTTTCCACCGTGAGATCGGCGAGCTGCGGATACGGCGCCAGCGTCTTGTTGAGGCCGTCGACGTACGTCTGATGATGCCCGTCGTGATGGAGTTCCATCGTCTCGGCGTCGATGTGGGGCTCGAGTGCATCGTAGGCGAACGGTAACGGCGGAAGTTTATAGGACATGCCCAAGTGTAGTCGACGTCGTCCGTCCGGGCTATTGGACCTTGGTCCAACGAGGCTTGCCCTCGCTTGCGAGGGGCGATCGGCACCTGGTATGCGGCTCATCGTGACTCCTCAGTGATCAGCGTGTGGGGCGGGGACATGTCGCGCTCGGCCTCGAGCGCGGCATACCGTCGCAGGTAGCGGTCGATCCGTTCCTCGATCTCGCGAGGAAACTGCGGCACCGGGCCGACGAGGTGCTGCTGATACACGGGCCCCGCCACCGGGAGCAGGAACAGGCAGCATCAGGGGCGGGAACGCGAGGCGCATGGCCCGGCGCAGAAGCGCCGCAACCCGGGTGCCACCGTGGCGGCGGCCCCTGACGCGGGCTGCTTCGAGAGAAAACGTCTGACGCCCAACGGCTCCGCTCGGTGAGCGTGGATCCTGGTCGACCGCGCTCGATGGAATTCTCCGCGTGCGAGCGAGAGGCTGGCGCGTCGTGGGTGTCCGAGGTTGCCCCACTCCACGCCGCTGAGCGTCAGTACGGTGAGATTGGCCGGGCGCATCGCATGGTTCTGCCCTCTCCGCCCACTCGACGGCGAGCGCGAACGTCTCCATCGCCGTGGTGTCCTCGGCAATCCTGCCTTTGCCGACCTTCCGGGCGCCTGCCTCGACACGGCCCGTAGCACCGTTCACCTTCAACTCGTCCGCCTCAGGCAACGCTGAACTCGCACAGGCGCGCGACCGCAAACGCCTGGGGTGTGGGACGGGAGGCAGGTCGTCGTGGCGGGAGCGTGCACTCTCCGCTCGACCCAGTTCGCCACGACGCGGCCCGTGACGAGCGCGGTGGCGATCGCGACCGTCATCCGGGTTCCGTCATCCTTCCAGTGACTCCAGCCCTTGTCCGCCATGTCGGCTCTCCCCCCCGGGCAAGGAACACCCCTTGATTCGCGGTGACTCTAGTCGACACCGTCCGGCGCGCCTATTGGACCTTGGTCGAATGCCGACGGAGGGGTGGTCTGCTGCATCGGTCCTTTGTCACACGCGCCCAGCGCGCCTACTGGACCTTCGTCCAAGCCTGCGCGAGCGGTGTCAGCAGATCGAAGGCGGCTTACCAAAGCCGGGATCTGCACCCGAACGGCGCGAGCCACCGCGGCGGTGACTACGCCCGGCTCGGCAGGATGACCCGGATCAGCCAGAGCAGGACGATCGCCCCGACGACGGCCGTGACGAGGCTCATGAAGAGACCACCCCCGGCAACGCCAAGAAGCGTGCCGAAGATCCAGCCTCCCAAGAACGCGCCGACGACCCCGACGACGATGTCCCCGAGCACGCCGTAGCCATGGCCGCTCACGACCCGTCCGGCCAGCGCTCCGGCGATCAATCCGATGAGGATGAACAGAAGAAAGTGCATGGGTTTCTCCCGTGCGGACGGTCGGCCACATTTAGGCTTCGTCGCACCGTGAATTTAGTCGATGTCCTCCGCCCTGCCTATTGGACCTTGGTCCACGCCGAGCGGACAAAGCTTCGGCCCACGGTTTCTCGCCGCTCGCCTACTCGCGCGCCAAGGCCGCGGGGATCTGGCAGTTCATCGCTGAGACGGGTGCCGGTACGGTCTCGGGGTGCCGAGCTACGTGGATCAGCGACACGATGCGCTGACGGCCACGCTCGCAGCGCTGGATTACCTGGAAAAGCTTGGCCCCGGCCCGGGCGGCTGGAGGCGCGACACTGACAGCGCAGTAAACGCGATCCCACGCTCACGGCACGGGTGCCGAATAGACCAAGGTTTAATAGGCAGGCCAGTCGACGTCGACTAACGTCCAGGAAGTGACGAAACAAGTCCGTTCGTTCAACGCCACGAGCCTTCGCATGAACGGGCGAATCCGGTCGGTCATTGTCGCTTGTGGAACGGTCCGCCCGGTCGATCGCGATGACAGCAATCGACCCTGGCAGAAAGAGGAATCTCGATGAAACGACTCGAGCTGGTCATACGAATCTCTTCTCGAAGTGACGTACACGTCGGTCAGCGCACTGCCTTCCCGGACGGGGACGCCGAGGGCGTCGAGAATTCGGCCTGATTCGCCCTGAGCTTCGCCACGAGGGCGTCGTACGAGGACGTCCGGACGACCTTGTTGAACTGAGCCCGGTAGTTCGCCACGAGGCTGATCCCGTCGATGCTGATGTCGTACACCTGCCAGCGGTTGTCCGTGTTGTGCATCCGGTAGTCGAGCGGCATCTCGCGGCCCTGGCCGAGGGGGAGCATTGTCCGCACGGTGGCGCGGTCGCCGTCGATGGTCTCGCCCCGGACGATCATCTTCTCGGAACTGTGCTGGTCGACCTTGGAAATGTACGAGCGCTGGATCAGGTCGGTGTAGAGGAGAACGAACTCTCCGCGCTCGGCCGGCGTTCGCTCCTGCCAGTGCTGGCCGAGCGATCGCTTCGCCATCTCGCCGAAGTCGAACAGCTCGTCGGCGACCCTGACGATGGCGGTCTTGCGCTGGCCGGCGTGCTCTTTGCCCTCCAGCCGCGGGTCTTTGAGGATTCTGAACACCCGGTCGACGCCATTGGTCAGCTGATCGGTGGGCGGGCCCGCCTCAGCGCCGGGAGCCGAGCAGAGCGCCAGCAGCAGAATCAAGATCGAGACGACGCGCGTCGGGTGCCTGACCATGGGTCCCTCCTGAGACTCTCTCACGAAGACTCTAGAGAAAGGCGTCGGCGGCGTCGAGCCGCACGACTTGCGGCTGCGAGGTCCAATACCGACGAACTGGAATGGGGAGCCGAGCCATGGCTGCCGAAGGCGATTCGCTGCCGCGGGTGGCGCTACGCGTCACTCCGGCCAACACAGCGGGGTAGTTGGGCGAGACCATGATGGACGACCGTTGATAGGTGGCCAGACGTGTCCGTCCAACCTGAGCCTAATCGACGTCACCCGGCCGGCGTAGCGGACCTTGGTTCAAGCCGAGCCCTTCCGGACCGCGGCACCGTACTTGCGCGCCATGATTCAGCGATGTGTCCGCGGCTGGACCGCCGGCGGGAATTCGAGCGCTTTATCGACGGCCACCGGGAATGTGGCAACCTGACGATCGATGCACCGGTTTGCGATTCCGCAACCGGCTTCCTGATCGGACTCGGGTGCACATGCGCCTGGTCCCCAACCTCGAACTGAGCGCCGTCTACCGGGAATCGCGCTTGGCTTGCCGGCGCTGGCCTCGCGCCTGGGTGTGGGCCTGGATGGCCCGGGCGCCGGTCTTGGCGAACTGCCGGGCGTTCTGCGTCCCGCGGGCCGCCGAACCGGCGGCCTTCTGGCGCTGGGTGCTGCGAGCGGCGGCCTGCTGGCCGGCGGCTTCCCGCTCCGGCGACGTCGTTCGGATCGAAGCCTTCTTGCTGATCGCCATCTCTGATCTCCTTATCTAATAGGCACTCGCCGAAGAGTCCCTCCGCATCGTTGGCCCCACCGTCGGCGGTTGTCGGTCAACGGACGTCGCGAAGCGCTTCGACGCGATCATCGGTGGCGGGATGCGTCGCGAAGAACCCGCCGCCGTTCGTGCCTTCGATCTGGGTGAGCCACCTCAGCGTGTTCGCTATCGTCTCTACCGGATATCCGGCCCGCTTGAGGATGTCGACCCCGTGACGGTCCGCCGCGTACTCCTCGTTGCGGCTGTCGGCCCTTCA
>JBGPXN010000176.1:0-9609 GCA_041492755.1 Methylomirabilia bacterium
CACCTCGGTTGCGATCTCAAGGTCATCAACCGCATCATCGACGGTCGCACCTCCGTAACCGCCGAAATGGCCTTGAAGCTGGGCGCCGCGTTTCGGACCTCGCCCGAGTTCTGGCTCAACGCCCAGAAGGCCGTCGACCTCCATCAGGCGGCCCGCCACCTGTCGAGCCTGCCGAAGCCGCTGCTTCGAGCAGGCTAGCCCGGCATCAGGATCGGCAGCGCTGATCACTCACCTCCCCGGCGCGTACCAGACCGGTGAGGTGAAGCTACCGGCGCGCGCGACGCGGGCTATCTCGCCGCGCCATGGCGACCTGGTAGGTGTTGCTCACGCGCGGCCTGCCGGAGCAGATCAGGGCGGTGGAGATCGTCCAGTACTGAGCGCTAGCTCACGCGACCTTTCACAATCCCGCGCGCTTCGACGACACCCGTTCCGCCCGAATCCTGTCGGGCTATCAGTTCCCTCAGGTCCTGTAGCGTGAGCCCTCGATCGACATCATCTTCAACGGGAGCAACCGTGGAGACCGAGGCCGCGCCGCCGTCAGGCCCACCATCACTAGCTTGCCTCCCTTGCGGAACGGAGCATAGGCAGCATGAACGGGGTGTGGCCCGGCGGGGGACAGCGGCGACGCTGGTCGGGGGCGGGGCGGGGTGGCCTTGACATACCCCCCCTTCTCGGACGTCCCGCACAGGAGCCCCGTGGGCACAGCTCCTGCTCCACGACCTGCGGCGATCAGCGGTCAGGAACCTGGAGCGCGCGGGCATCTCGCGCTCCGTCGCGATGAAGCTCACCGGCCACAAGACCGAGGCGGTGTACCGCCGCTACGCGATCGTCGTCGAGAGCGATCTCCGGGAGGCGGGTGCGAAACTCGCGGCGGCGCTCGGGATAGGGGTTGCGACGGGTTCACTCAGTGACAATTCCGGTGACAATTCGGTTACAGCGCGGAAGGAGCGTTCGCTAAATGCGTGAAAGAATGGTGGGCAGGGACGGGATTGAACCGCCGACACCAGGATTTTCAGTCGATCCCACGGGCCCAGACCATGCGCCCCCATCGTCAGACATTGTTGATAATCAAGCAGATGGCTAGCGCTGAGCCTCGCGCATCAGCGCGATCGTCGAGTATGGCAGCCGATAGTTTCGGCAAAGTTTCGACAAAGTCATTCGCCTCAGGCTATAGGTCCCGATCTGAAGCACGGCGAGGCGGAGTCGAACCTGCGACCTACTGATTACGAATCCCCGGCTGGAACCAACCCAGGCGGAACAAGAGGAGCCAACCGAGCAAAGTGACGGACCTCCCGCGTGACGGCGCGTGCGGATGGTACGCGGTAGACCGGCCACGTTTGGCACCAGCTTGGCACCAGAGCATAGCCAACTCTAGCCCCCTCCGGCGGCGGGGTCGGCCAGGCCTCGGGCCCCCTCCCCCTGACATAATCGCCGTACTCAGACGCCGGCCGCCCCAGGAGCCGATGCCACAGCTACTCGGTCACCTGATCTGCTCGCACCAACCGAGACGGGCGGAATCGTGAGCCCAAGGGTCTGCGGCGGGGCGCACGACGCCGGTCAGCGGCCGGTCAGGATGAACTCGCGGATCTCGCTTCCCAGCCGGTCGTCGGCGGTATTGAGCGACACCGCCGGTGAGATGTGGTTGTGATTCCGTAGCCAGAGCAGACGCGGGCAGCGGGCGTCACGCTGGCAGAGCGCCTGCGCCAATTCCACACTGGGCTGCGCCAGGAACTGCGGATCGTATTCCGAGATGGTCAGCATGACCGGCACTTTCGAGCCGGCCACGTGGCTGAGCGGCGAGCGCGCGGCGTACTGCGCGGGATCGTCCCCAAAGTAGGCCTTCACAGTCCCTCCGTCCTTGTCCGTCGGGCGGTAGAACCCGCTGAGGAGGATGACGCCGGCGACGCCGGGTCCCGTCGGCGGCTGCAGCGACTTGTCGAAGACGTACGAGGCCACATGTGTGGCGCCGGCGGACGAGGCGACGAAGAAGATCTTCCCCGGATCGCCACCATACTTCGCCGCGTTGTCGCGCAGCCAGGCGACCACGGCGCCCATGTCCTGTCCGCCGGCCGGCCATTTGTGGGCGGGCGCGAGGCGATACGTCGCGTTGACACCGAGCATGCCGTGGCGCGCGAAGTAGGTGGGCACGTTCGAATAGATCTCGGGTCGCGGGTCCTTGTTGCCGCGGACGTAGCCGCCGCCGTGCACGTAGACGACGACGGGCATGCCCGTCTTGCCGTCGGGCTGGTAGAGGTCGAGCCGGTGCCGCACGTCGGGACCGTACGCGATGTCCTTCGTGACCTTCATGGTGGGCTTCGGCGCCGTCCGCTGCTCCACGGCGTAGAGATCGATGGTGACGTTGATGGTCTCGGCCGTAAACGTCTGCCCCATAGCGTCGAGCTTCGCGCGAACGTGCTCGGGCATCTGCGCGATCGCCGGTACGGGTGCCAGGGCGAGACCGAGCGCCAGCGTCAGAACCGTCATACGGTGGACTGTCATGGGGCGCCTCCAGCGGCGTGTGGGTTAGAACGTTAACGGTAGTCCATCATTTCGGACAGATCAATAGTGATGCACTACCCATAACTCCGCTCTTCTCTCCCTGCCCCGCGCCGCCGCGACCCCGGTCCGGCGCGGGCGCGGTTCGGCAGGGTTCGGCAGGGCCACCCCCGCGGTCGAGGCCCTGGCGGCCGACGGCCGAGGTACCGCACACCCGGTGGAGTCGCCGGGGCGGCCCGGGCCGAGTTCCAGGGCGGAGTCCAGCGCGAACCGTCAGGCGCGGGGGGACTCGAGGTCCGCCTGCCTCTTGACCGCGTTGTCGCCGGGTAGATGGCGCCAGTGCGCCAGTCGGCCTGGGGCTCTTGGCTCGCGAGGAGATCTTTGTGTGCGCTGTGCCATCGGGCTCATGCTCCGAACGTTCGAGTCTGGCAGGTTACGTCACGTTGACGGGGACCAAGGACGGGGCGTCCGCCTCCGGAGGTCATTCATGTTGCCTATCCCCATCCCCTGGCCGCGGGCCGCGGGATCACAATGGCCCGCAGCCGTGATGATCTTCGCGGTTATCTCCGCGCGCGGCCCAGGTTCCGTAACCGCTTGATCGCCGAAGCGAGATCGAGCGCGCCGCGCGTGCCGCTCGCCGCCGGTTCGGCTGTTTGGCACACGACGTATCTGTGCTCGGCTGAGACAAAATCCGCCGCGCGCTCGAGACGCGCAAAGTCCTGGGGTGTGGCGTGCGCCGAGAGCTTGATCTCGATGGCCACCGTCATCCCTCCTAGCGCGAGCAGCAGGTCGATTTCGTAGCCGTCGCTCGTGCGTAGGAAATGTGCCCCGGCATCCATGCCACTCGCAGCGAGCGTGCCGAGCAATTGTTCGATGACGAACCCCTCCCAACTCGCGCCCGCCCCGGGATGCCGCAGCAATTCCGTGCGCGAATCGATGCGAAGCAGCGCATGCAAGAGTCCTGAATCCCGCAGATAGACCTTCGGACTCTTCGTCAATCGCTTGCGCAGGTTGCCGCTCCACGGGGGAAGCCGCCGGATGAGGTATGCGCCTTCCAGATAGTCGAGATAACCATTCACCGTGTGGTAGCTCAGGCCGAGGCTCTGCCCGACCGCGGTGGCGTTCCACAGTTGGCCGTGCGCCACCGCGAGCATGTGCAGCAGCCGGTCGGTGACCTGCGGCCGGGCGGGCAGCCCCCATGCAGGCAGATCGCGCTGTGCCATCAGCGCAAGATAGTCGCGCTGCCACGCGGGAAACCGTCGCCCGCGCAGCGCTCCCCCATCCGGAAATCCGCCGTTCAGCCACAGCCGCGCCAGCTCGCGCTTGCCCAGCTCTGGAAGCAGGAAGGGCGTAAGCTCCACCCGGGCAAGCCGTCCCGCGAGCGATTCCGATACCTCGCGCGTGAGCGCCGGGGATACCGACCCGAGGAGCAGAAAGCGGCCGTTGCGGCGCCGGTCGGCGTCGATCGCGGCGCGCAGCCGCGGAAACAGCTCCGGCCAGCTCTGTGCCTCGTCGATCACCACGAGCTCGTGCCCCGCGGTGATCGCCTCCCAATCGAGGTCCAGGCGCACGCGGTTGGCCGGCTGCTCGGCGTCGTAGTAGCGCCGCGAGAGGCTGCGGGCGAGCGTGGTCTTGCCGCTCTGCCGCGGCCCGAGCAGTGCCGCGGCGGGATACCGCGCCAGGCGTGCGCGCAGTAGCGTGGTGGCGAGACGACGTTTCATGGTTTTGCATTATAGAACTCCATTTCTAATCTGCAAACCGTTCAGCGCATAGGACGCATAGGCAGCATGAACGGGGTGTGGCCTGGCGGGGGACAGCGGCGACGCTGGTCGGGGGCGGGGTGGCCTTGACATACCCCGGCGGCGGGTTCACGAGCCTGAGCGTGTGCCCGAACGGCGCCACCACGCAGGTCGGCCCCGACGCCGGCGCGCAATGCAGCTTCTCGGGGTGCGAGCACGGCACCCACGTGGCGGGCATCGCGGCCGGGGACGGCGCGGCGGCCGGGCAGGCGTTCTCGGGCATCGCCAAGGGCGCGCAGATCATCGCGGTCCAGGTCTTCTCGCACACGTCGCCCAATTCCGTGTCGGCGTTCTCCTCGGACCTCGTGACCGGTCTCGAGCGCGTCTACCTGCTCCGCAGCCAGTACACCATCGCGGCCGTGAACATGAGCCTCGGCAACTCGGCGCGGAACACGAGCTTTTGCGACGGCGACGCCCTCAAGCCCGTCATCGACAACCTGCGCTCGGTCGGCATCGCGGCGGTCATCGCGTCCGGCAACAACGGGTACCTGAACGGCATCAGCTCGCCGGCCTGCATCTCGAGTGCGATCAGCGTGGCCTCGACCACCAAGGCCGACCTCGTTTCGTCGTTCTCGAACGTGGCGCCGTTTCTGTTGCTCTTCGCGCCCGGGAGCAGCATCCGGTCGTCGCTGCCGCCGGCGACGTTCGGGATCCTCAGCGGCACGTCGATGGCGACACCGCACGTGACGGGCGCGTTCGCCGTGCTCCGGCAGGCCCGCCCCACCGCGAGCGTCACCCAGCTCCTGAGCGCGCTGCAGACCAGCGGGTTGGCGGTCGCGGACGTGCTCACCACGCGGCCGCGGATCCGGGTGGCCCAGGCCCTCACGAGCCTCGGCGCGGCCGCACGGACGTGGCCATCCACGATCGGCAGACCGGTGAGTGGTGGGTCGGCCGGTCCAGCGGCACCGGCTTCGGGATGGAGCGCTGGGCGATCAACTTCGGCAATCGGGGCCGCGACATCGAGGAAGTCTTCGTCGCCGACTTCAACGGCGATGGCAAGGCCGACGTCGCTATTCACGACAAGCAGAGCGGGGCGTGGTACGTCGGCATCTCCACCGGGACCAGCCTCGCGGTGTCGGCCTGGGTGCTGAACTTCGGCAATCGGGGCGCGCGCGAGGAGACGCTCGTGGGGGACTCCACCGGTGACGGTCGCACGGACATCGCCATCCACGACCGGGAAACCGGCGACAGGTATGTCGGCGTGTCGTCCGGCAGCGCGTTCACCGTCCAGGCGTGGGCCACGCGCTTCGGCAACCGCGGTGATACCGAGCGCACGTACGTGGCCGACTTCACCGGCGACGAGCGCGCGGACGTCGCGATTCACGACGGGCAGACGGGCGCCTGGTACGTGGGCCGGTCCAACGGCGCCGCGTTCGTGGTGGAGTCGTGGGCAACCCGCTTCGGCGACTGCGGCGACACCGTCGAGCGCGAGTTCGTCGGCAGCACGCGCCGCTGACCGTCGTCGCCGGCGGTGGCGCCGGCATCGGCCCCGACATAGAATCGCCGCATGGACACGCCCAGCACGCCCGTCTCTCGTATCCCGCCGCTCGTTGCGGCCACGCTCGCCATCGCGTTGGCCGGGCTCGGCGCCGGAGGGGTCGGCGCCGGCGGATCGAACTACACCGTGACCCCGGGCGCGCGGCCCACCCTGACCGGCACGATCTCCGAGTGGGCGGTGCCGACGCCGAAGTTCGCGCGCGACCCGGCCGCGAGCCCGGACGGCAACATCTACGTCAGCGTGATGCACGGCAACAAGATCGCGCGCTTCGACACGCGGGCGAAGACGTTCAAGGAGTGGGAGCTGCCGGCCGGGGCGCACCCGCACGGGCTGCTCGTCGATCGCGAGGGCCACGTCTGGTACACCGGCAACGGCAACGGGACGATCGGCAAGCTCGCCCCGGCGACGGGCAAGGTCGTCGAGTACCGCGCGCCGTCCGGCGGCGATCCGCACACGCTGATCACCGACGGCGAGCACACCATCTGGTTCACCGTGCAGAGCGGCCAGCGGATCGGCCGGCTCGACATGCGCACCGGCGCGATCACCGAGTACAAGACGCGCGGGAATCCCTACGGCCTCGCGCTCGACCGGAGCGGGAAGGTCTGGTTCTGCCAGCTCAGCGGCGATCGGCTCGGCCGCCTCGATCCGGCGACGGCCACGATCACCGAAATGCCGCTGGCGGCGGGGTCGCACCCGCGGCGCATGGCGACCGCGCCCGACGGCTCGCTGTGGGTGTCGCTGAACGGCAACGGCAAGCTGATCCACGTCGACCCCGCGCGCGCGAACGTCGTCAAGGAGTATCCGCTGCCGGCGGGCGCCGGCGGCGGGCCGTACGCGGTGGCGGTGGACGGCGCCGGCATCGTCTGGGTCAACGAAATCCAGACCGACACGGTCGTGCGCTTCGATCCGCGCACGGAGCAGACTCGTGTGTTCGCGCTGCCGTCGAGGAACGTCGGGATCCGGAAGATGATCGTCGATGCCGACGGGCGGCTCTGGTACATGGGCAGCCACAACGGCCGCCTCGGCGTCATCGAATGACGTGGGGGCCCCGACATGGCCCCCACACCCCCAACGCTCGGAGCGCCCCGGGGAACCCGTGGCGTTCCTCGATCTCCGCGATTCGCTCCCGGGCTCTGAGCGCGGCGCGCGCTGCGGCCGTCGCTGGCGCGGTGCTCCTTGCGGCCGGCGCGCCGCCGGCCTTTGCCAACGACGCGCTCTGGGCGCTGCTGGCCGCGGGCGGCCAGGTCGTCCTGATGCGGCATGCCTCGACCGTCTCCGGTGTCGGCGCCCCGCCGGGATTCGATCTGCGCGACTGCGCCACCCAGCGCAACCTGAGGGGGATCGCGCCCGCGCCGCGCGAGATGGTGGTGCTGACGCCCCACGGCGCCGGCCGATTCACGGTGGCCGGCCGGCTCTCGCCGGCGGCGTTCACGCCCCGCTGACATGCACGTCGGCCACCTCCTGACGCGCGCCGCCCAGCGGTTCGCCGATCGCCCCGCCTGGCTCGAGGGCGATGCGGTCGTCACGTTCCGCGAGGCAGAAGCGCGGGTGAACCGGCTGGCGCACGCGCTCCGCGCGCTCGGCGCCGCCGCCGGCGACCGCATCGGCATGCTGGTGCCGAACTGCGCGCAGGGACTGGAGACGCTGCTCGCGCCCATGAAGGCCGGCATGGCGGTGGTGCCCATGAACGTGCGCCTCCACCCTACCGAGCACGCCTACATGCTGAACGACGCGGGCGCGAACGTCCTGGTCTACGGCCAGGAGTTTCGCCACCATCTCGCGTCGGTGCGCGGCGACCTCACGTCGGTCAAGCGGTTCGTCTGCGTGGGCGGCGAGCCCGGCGGCGATCTCGGCTTCGAGGAGATCCAGGCCGGCCAGCCCGCCACCCCCCCGGCGGTGAGCATCGAGGGGGACGATCTCGCGTGGCTGTTCTACACGTCGGGGACGACCGGCCGGCCCAAGGGCGCGATGCTGACCCACCGGAACCTCGTCACCATGGCCGAGCAGTTCCTGATCGACATCAATCCCGTGGCCCCGAGCGACGTGCTGCTCCACGCGGCCGCCATCACCCACGGCTCCGGCGTGTCGATCTTCCACCACATCGCGGGCGGGGCCGCCAGCGCCTTTCCGGCCACCCGCTCCTTCGATCCGCCGCGGATCTTCGAGGCCATCGAGCGCTATCGCGTGACGACCATGTTCCTCGTCCCGACCATGATCAACGTCCTGCTCGCGAGCCCGGACCGCGATCGCTACGACCTGTCGAGCCTGCACACGGTGATCTACGGCGGCGGGCCGATGTACGTCGAGCAGCTCCGCGAGGCCATCCGCGCGTTCGGCCCGATCTTCGTGCAGATCTTCGGCCAGGGTGAGGCGCCGATGGCGATCACGACGCTGCTCAGGGCCGAGCACGTCACCGGCGACGACCCGGTGAAGCTGGGGCGCCTGGCCTCGGCCGGCCGCGAATGCACGGGCATCCGGGTGCGCGTGGTCGACGACGCCGACGCCGACGTGCCGGCGGGCACGATGGGCGAGATCGTCGTGCGCGGCGATCTCGTCATGAAGGGCTACTGGAACAAGCCGGAGGCGACGGCGGAGACGCTACGGGGCGGCTGGCTGCACACCGGCGACGTCGGTTACCTGGACGCCGCCGGCTACCTCTTCATCACCGACCGCAAGAAGGACATGATCATCAGCGGCGGCTCCAACATCTATCCACGCGAAGTCGAGGAGGTCATCTGCCAGCACCCCGCCGTCTTCGAGGTGTCGGTGATCGGCGTGCCCGACGCCAAGTGGGGCGAATCGGTGAAGGCGCTCGTGGTCGCGCGCGACGGAATGAAGCTGACCGAGCCCGAGATCATCGAGCATTGTCGGCGCCACCTGGCGTCGTACAAGAAACCGCAGTCGGTCGACTTCCTGCCGTCGCTGCCGAAGAACGCCTACGGCAAGATCCTCAAGCGCGAGCTCCGCGAGCAGTACTGGTCCGGTCGCATCCGCCAGGTGTGACCGCTCGTTAGCGGTAGGTGTCCTCCCGCCGGAGGCCGCAGTACTGGAGGACCACCTCTCGGTCGTAGATGTCGTAGCGGAAGCGGAAATGGCGGAGTGTGAGCCGCCACGGACCCTCGCCAGCCGGGACCCCCTCGAGCTTCTTAATGTGGTGCGTGCGGCCGTGGTTATAGGGATCCGCTTTCAGGATCTCGATGGCACGGGCGAGGAGGGCCGGAAACTCAGGATGACGTTTGATGAGGGGGCGGGCCCGACGCTCGAAGCGAGCTGTCGTGCGAACCGTGAAGGGCGCCGTCATGCCGTGCGACGCTTGTTCCTCATGGCGGCCTCGCCGCGGAGCTCCTTGAGAAACTCCTCAGCAGGCCGGCTCTTGCCGGCGAGATATTCCGCGTTGCTCGCCCGGATGTGTGCCCGGACCTTCGGGTCCCGGAGCTCGAGGTAGTCCTCGAACTCGTCGATGTTCATGACGCCGGCGACGGGGATCCCGTCTTTCTCGAGGATGATGTACTCCTTGTTGAGGCGGATCCGTTTGACCAGGGCGCCAAGATTGATCCGGGCCTGGGTGATGGGGAGATGTTGGACCATCGGGGGTGTTTTGCGTGCGACCTTTTGTGCCACGTCCTGCTCCTTCAATTGAGCGACGTTAATCAATGCTGATTGATTTCAGAATAGCCGGCGCTGGCTATCTGTCAAGGGGAGGGGGAGTGTTATTAAACTGGGTCTTCGTTAACCCACGCGGTCGTCTCGATGTTGGCATGCGCGCATCATGTCCGATTCTTGCGCCACCACCTCAGCTTTTCGGACCGCTGCCAG